>JBMYXX010000041.1:0-15197 GCA_049608805.1 Flavobacteriales bacterium
GCCATTGGGCTTTCTCTATCCATTCTTTCTGGGTGCCATTGCACACCAACAACAAACGGATGTGAAGTTTTGTCTTCCCAGTAAAAAGATTCAATAATCGAATCTTGTGCAAGCGCCAAAACTTTAAATCCATCGGCTAATTGATCAATTGCCTGATGGTGATTGGAGTTCACCTCCGCGCTGTCTTTTTCTAAAACTCGCGCTAGCCAAGGGTGACAATAAACCATGTGGTAAGCATCTCCTTTTTCTTGCTGATGAATGGTTGAACCAACCTCAGACGGAATATCAATTATCAGACTTCCGCCTTTGGCTACGTTCAATAATTGCATTCCACGGCAACCACCAAATGTTGGCAAACCCATATCAAACGAATGCTGAACCAAGGCTAATTCTAGCGAATCGCGGTATTCGTTAATTGTGCCGCATTGCGCAACAGCCGAGTCTTTTCCGTGGTACGATGGATGAATATCTGTTCCTCCTGTGAGAATCAAACCATCTACTTCCGCCAGAACCTTATCTAGTGAGTCTGGGCTTAATCCGTAGGCCTGATAAAACGTAAGCGTGCTATCAAAGTGGAGCAACCAATTTTGATAAGCATTATTTGGATAGTACATGGAGATAAGCACCGATTTTCCTTTTGGAGGAACGGTGCTACAGCCAAAAATGCCTAAGCTTAGAAATATTAAAAACAAATATTTCAAGTCGTGGTTCCGTTCAAAACACCATTTACAAAAGGCAACATTCCAGCAGGGCCAGAATTCCAATCTTTCATATGTAGTGTGGTCGATTTACTGTTCTCGAACACAAACTTGACCACCGCTAATCGAAGCTCGAGATCTAGTCCAGCCCCCATTATTACAACATCAATCTGATTTTGAGCAAAAACATTTTGTACGTCATCCAAAGACGTTCCTCCAAACAACTCCACATCCTTGGCTTCTACCCCATCTTTCACATCTCCAACAATGGAGGCTTTTCTTCCTAGTAACAGGCAGTTTCTCATGATAAAGCCTTATCTAAAGATAGGTTGATGATTCTTGCCGCTTCTTGCAATTCTTCTTCTGTGTGTGCCGCACTTACAAACCCAACTTCGTATCCAGATGGGCCAATGTAGAATCCGTTGTCTAAAAGAGAATGATAGAACTTACGGTAGATTTCCATGCTTTCAGGGTCAATTTCCTGAGCACTTCTAATACTTGGGCGATTTGAGAACGCAATCCAATAAATTGAACCTATTGAGAACATCTTAACTGCGTGTCCTTTTTCCTCAACATGAGACAAAACTGCCGAAACTAACTTCTGTGTTTTCTTCTCCATTTCCGGATAAAAACCAGCATCGGTTAGTTGCTCTAGAGCCGCTTTTCCAGCAGCCATTGCAACAGGATTTCCACTTAGCGTTCCTGCTTGGTAAACTGGACCAAGAGGTGCTATAGAACTCATTATTTTCTCATTTGCGGCAAATGCGCCAACTGGCATTCCTCCACCAATGATTTTACCGAAAGTGAATATGTCAGGTTTGATGTCGTACAGCCCAGCCGCACCTTCAAAACCTACTCTGAATCCGCTAATTACCTCATCGAAAATGAGCATTGCATCTTCGTCAGAACAAATTTCTCGCAAAGCGCGAAGGAATTTCCCATCCTGTAAAAGCAATCCATTATTAGCGGGAATTGGCTCAATAATAACTGCCGCTATATCATCCTTAAATTCTTCGAAAGCCGCTTTTACAGCTTCTACATCATTCAGTGCAAGAACGATTGTTTCGTCCACAAAACTCTTTGGTACACCTGCAGAACTGGACTCTCCAAACGTGACCAAACCAGAACCTGCTTTCACCAACATGTGATCAACATGGCCATGGTAGCAGCCTTCAAATTTTATGACCTTATTTCTTCCTGTATAGCCACGAGCTAGACGAATAGCACTCATCACGGCTTCCGTTCCTGAACTCACAAATCGGATGCGCTCAATAAATCGGTGATTTGAGATTATTAAATCGGCAAGCTCATTTTCTTGAACAGTTGGCGCCCCAAATGAAGGACCATTTTTAACCGCATCGATAATGGCATTTTCCACTTTCTCATTGGCATGCCCAAGAATCAGCGGTCCCCAACTAGCACAGAAATCGATGTATTCGTTTCCATCTGCGTCCCAAACTTTGCTACCCTTTCCTTTGGTAATGAAACGTGGCGTTCCACCAACGCTTCCAAAAGCCCTAACTGGGCTATTTACTCCTCCTGGAAAAAGCGTTTTCGCCTTCTCAAATAATTGCTGTGATTTTTCTGTACTCATCGGATAAATTTGATGGTGCAAATGTAATGCTGTTAATCAGCCTATCGGCACCGAAACCATAATACTGGTTCCTTCGCCCAATGCAGACGAAATGCTAAACTCGCCTCCTAACTTCTCGGTTCTCATGCGCATGTTTTTAGTGCCAAGACCCGACCGATTCTTTTCTTGATCAAAACCTACTCCATCATCTTCTACGGTAAGAATTAGGTTATTCTCATGACCAAAAAATTGAACATCTATTTCTTGAGCCTTAGCATGCCTCTGAATATTAGTCATGGCTTCTTGAAAGATGCGATAAAGCTGAAGCCCCAGATCCTTTCTCATCTCGGCAGGAACATCAAACACCTGAAGGTTGATTTTGAGACCAGTTGCTTTATGTTCATCTACAAGCTGTCGAACTTTTTCCAAGAAAGTATTCTCATCAAGAGAAACAGGATTTAACCGATGGGAAATTCCGCGAACCTCATTGGTAATCGCTGTAATCTGCTCTTTCAGTTCGTTCTCGTCAACGTTCTCAACCTTCAATTTTAGTAGAGAAAGTCTTGCGGCAACATCATCATGCAATTCGTTAGCAACTCTTACCTTTTCCTCCTCCACTCCTTTTAAAAACGCACTCATTGCCTGCTGTTGCAAAGAGTTGATGTTGTCTAGCAATCGCTTTCGGTCATCTCCAATAAGCTTGGACCGATAACTCAACCCAATTGCGAAGATTAAAATCTCTAAAAACGAGCCGATAAAAAGTGGCGGCACAGGCAAAAAAGCAAGCGTATATAGACCGTATTCCTCACCCATCATGGTAAATGCAGAAACAACATTGGTTCCGAAGGCTACGCCATAAAACAACACGGAGGTTCGGCCTAATTTCCAACATCTGAACAGCGTAAAAACAAGCGCCAATAGCGCTACACCAATAATGCAGAAGACTACATTAATAACGATGATGGTATAAGTTGTGAATAGGCCAGGCACTAGAATCCACCAGCAAATAATGGCAACTAGCGTGGCAATTACCACATAGTAGAACTTGTTGAGAAGTGCAGATGCCGATTTAACCGGCAGAAAGAGTTGGGTAAACCTTATCTGTGCAATCACAATAAGTACCATCATTACCAGTCTCAGATAATTGCTCCATTCGTACTGCTCCGGAAAAATGAACTGAAACCCATAACCAACATAGACAAACAGGTACATGAAAAAGCAGACCACATAAAAGCCATACCAGAGATAAATAGACGACCGTTGAATGCCGAAAATCAGTACCGAGTAAAAGACAATGAGCAACAACATACCGAAGTAGAGGCCGTAAATCATGTTAGATTTAGACTCATACCGCTGGAACTCATCATACTTCCAAAGTTTGAGTGGCACGGATACAGAAGCGTTTCGTTTATCTGCCATAATGAGCAGTGTATCTGTGGCTTTCTCGAAGTGAACATGAAACACATTTCTCCGATTCTCCTCGGTTCGTTTATTAAATGCAATGCGGTCACCAGATTGCCCGAGATAATCAAACTCCCCGTTTGAAATGCGATACGCCTCTATCCTATCGATGTGCGGATTATCGATATCCAAGACATATTGTTCATTTAGATTAGCAACAGCTGGACTAACAAGAACCCAGAAGTAGTTTTGAGAAAACCCGAAGGCTGTTTTGCCTCTTATGACTTCATTGGCGTTTTCAAATAGTTGCAACGCCTGTACATGATTTAAGGAGTCTGCCGATTGGACAGATTTTGAATACGGAACAAGGTCAATTGGCTGTGCTAATACACCAAATGAGGTAACCAGCAAAATCAGAATTCCCGATAGGAATTTTGTCCAAATTTTAGTCAAGCAACCCATGTTTTTGACAAAGTAGAATAAGCTCTGCTTGCGTTTTCACATCCAACTTCCTGTATATGTTCTTCTTATGATTTTTGACTGTATTCTCCGAAATATTGAATTGCTCGGAAAGCCCTGAAACCGATTCACCTTTCATCAACCCATTCACCAACTTACGCTCTGTCCTAGTTAGCTTTAATATTGATGTAAACTGCTCGTCTTCAGCAAAAGCGTGCGGTTCGCCTTCCAGTACATTACTCTGGAATTTGTCTTTTTCCAAGCTCAGAATTACCTCCATCAAATCTTCCTGCTGTGTGTCTTTTAACATGTAAGCGGCCGCACCATTTCTTCGTGCTTTACCGGCAAGAATTTTATCGTTGTAACTGGTAAGAATTACCACCAATGTTTCGGTAAGATTTGTTTGAATGAAGTCCAACACTTCGAAACCATCTTTCTCTGGCAAATTGAGATCGAGCAAAACAATTTCTGGTTGAAGAGTCGGCAGTTCGGAAATTGCCTTAGAGCCGCTTAGAGCAGAACCTGCCAACTCCAGCCCTTCAGCATTGACAATCATCTGCTCCAACGATTGCATAAACAACGGATGGTCTTCACAGATATAAACCCACTTCTTCATTTGGGGCTAAATATGCTCTTTTAACCGCAAAATATGACCCGATGGGGCCATTGTTTCGATGAAATGAACTACAAACCTTGCACTCAGTTATTCAAAGACATTTCAACACTGTGTAATGAAAAATCTAACTCTTATTTGTACTGCCGTCTTATTAACCCTTTCGAGCGCCTTTGCACAAGACAAGCTCACGTTCCTAGATGGTGCCGAGCAGGAAGTGAAAATACTTGAGGTTAGTTCTTCCGAAGTGAAATACAAACGCCTCAATAATTTAGAAGGTCCGACTTTTTCCACTCTAAAATCTGAACTGTTTATGATTACTTACGCCAATGGCGATAAAGACGTAATTAAACAAGCACCAAAAGCTGAAACGGAAATTACCTCAAAGCCGGAATCTGAAGAAGAACCTTCCTTGGACGGAGAGGTGAAGAATCCAATTCATCACAAAAAATTTGGAAACTCTAAGGAAGAGCAATTGAAACTGTGTAAAGCCAAAAACAGGCAAGGCATTGCGCTTACAGCCATTGGTGCTGGGCTTTTCTATCCCGTAGCCGTAGTGAACTTTGTATTCCTGCCAGGAACTACAGGTTCTAGAAGAGCCATACATTTAATGTGGGGAATTGGTGGTATTGCCGCTGGTACAGCAATGATAACTGTAGGGGCCGTAAGATTGGCCATTTATGGAAACCATAAGCGAAAGCTGATTAATGGTTTGGCAATTGCGCCTACCATTATGAACATGGACAGCTTTCATCAAGCTTCTGTAAAAAGCCAAGCAGGATACGGAATCAGTCTTAGCTATAAATTCTAATAATAAGTTGACGAACATGAGTAAACTAAGACAAGCCCTTTCGGTATTCGGTGTGGCGCTAATTGCACTCACGTTAAACGGATGCACCGAAAAGGTAGACCTTGAAGAATTATTGAGAACAGAGGGCGGAGACTGGAAAATTGTGAATCACTGCACTGTCGGTGATTTCCCTTCTTCAAGAGTGGAATTCGATAGAGATGGAGGCGGTCAGGTTTGGCTAAATAGAACATGTGAAGTTGGATACGACTGTGACAACTACCTCCATTTTTTTTGGGAGCTGGATGAAGACAACGAGCGAGTTACCATAACATGGAGAAATGGCTTTCAAGCTATGATGGTTTGTGGCGATCCGCAAGACCAATCGACTTTCATCTACCCAGAAATGGAAACCTTCAATTTTGATGCGGAAACTGAACAAATTGTAGTTTGGGGATACACTTGGGAAAGACGTTAGACACTTAATGGAATAGGAACTGTTAGATTGTGTGTTGAAGCCATCCTTAGGGATGGCTTTTTTTTCATATCAGACCAGGCACAAACCGCCACCTCACCTTTTCGCAATAAGCCCGATAATCTGGATCTTTGATTAAGTGCCGTTCTTCGGTAATGGCTCTAAAAAAGTAAATGGTAGTCCAAAAAGCCATTCCTAAAATGGCCCACGGAGTATGCGGTATAACTGGAATAAGCACCATCCACCAGAACAAATTTTTACAGATATAGGCAGGGTGCCGAACAATGGCGTAAGCGCCTTTTGTCACAATTCCTCTATTAGTAAGATTGGAGCATCTAGTACCTAAAGAAACGGTAGCCGCTACGTAACCAACCAAGAGTATTAACAGAATGATTCTAGCTCCGAATGTTAATTCTGCAGAACCAAACCAAGCATAATCGTTTGTATGCCACGGAGCCCATTTGGCAAATGCATCGGTAAATGGCGGATAACATGCCAGCGCGACAAACCAACCGAAAAACGAAGTATCGACCGACCGGATTTTGTTCTTCAACCATCTTGCTTCAAACAAATATCCGAAGGCAAAAAAGCCCGTGTCAATTAGAAAAATGAGCGCAAGTGCAAGACCATAAAAATGGTCGTTAAAGAAGTTAATGGAAAGCCAATTGAGGTCGTAACTTGAAAGAAAATTCAGTTTAAAGCGTACCGCATTGAAGTTGCTAACCGCGAACTTGATCATGATAGGGATGAAGAAGAATTTCACTAATGCAAAAAGCAGGTGTCGCTTTACAGAAGCTCCAAGTTTAAAGCCGTTCTGTGGCTTTTGAATAGCGATTTTCCCCACTAAAAGCAGTTGCTTAAATGATAGCCAAAGCTTTAGTCCGGTGTTAAGCTTTCGTTGCTTTGAAAGAAAGTAGGCTTCAATAAAGCTGATAACCGAAAGCAGAATAGCCAACACCAAGATGGTGTTCTTGGCATCGGCATTTAGAAAACTCTTGTAATAGCTATTGTAGAAATAGAAGCACGCAAAGCTCCAAATCAGAATGAGATTGGCTATTGTTCTAACAATCAATCCCAATCAATGAATCCCTACTCTTCTGCATCCATCCACAGTCTGACTCCCACCTGGCCCTTCGTCAAAGAACCCTGAGTCATCATCAGAGCTGGAATAAGTTGGACAACTGCTCGTCCATTTGTACAAAACGCCTTCCTGCAGGTTTGGGACAAACAAAGTATTGGGGGAGTAGCAGCTAGGCGGATTAGAACTATTAATACCCTGATAAGTAGCTCCACATGGGTCAATAATACCACTCGCTACAAGCTGATTATTTGACGCAACACGAACTTCAACACTTAACATTCCCGTACAACCAAATGCTAGCCCACAGTCTGCTCCTTGAGGCATTGACGTGGTAAGAACTGCATTATAAATACCGCTTCCTCCAGATGAAGAAGACGAAGACCCGCCACTTGAACCAGACGAACTACCGCCAGAGCTTGAGCTGCTTGATGAACCTGTGGTTGCACACGGGTCTTGATCCAATTGATTTTCGAATAAAACTTGAGTTCCAGAAGATGAAATTATCATACCACCAGCACCAGCAGTTGTTATTTCAATAATCGCAAAGGTCCAATTATTACTTCCCGAGAGGTATAAGTTAGAACCCGAAACAGACCAAGTTCCTGCATGGTTGAATTGCAGATCTCCTACCGGATTGTATTCCTTAAATGTGAATAACCCATTTCCACAGAGATACAAATACCAATGATTGCTATTTGGTGCTTCACCGAACCAAGTACCAATAGCCTCACTTTGATTATAACCTCCACCAGAACTTGAACTTGAAGAACTTCCTGAAGATGAACTACTAGACCCACCATCACATTCTAATTCGCTTCTTTCACCACAATCGGCACAATCTGTTGCGCATGGACAAAGACTTGTTATTGAACCTGGTCCGCCATCATCACATTCTCCATCATAAGCGTACTGGCAAGTATTAGTACATAAATCTTCCTCATTGCCATTTAGAAAACAACCGCTTAAACCAGTTAGCCCTAAAAGAACAACCGCCAAAGACAAACTCAACTTCAAATTATTCATGCATCAAATTTAGCCCAAGTTGACTTTTAAGTAAATAGCCCTATCGGGCCATATTCGGTTCATTCATCGAATTAACGACATTTGCCAAATGCAGTTTGAGAATACAAGAGCTTTTGCACAATCGCAAGATGAGCGAGACCCATTGAAAGATTACAGAAATCGTTTTCATCATCCGAAAATGAACGGGAAACCGGCAACTTATTTCTGCGGCAATTCTTTGGGTTTAGAACCGAAAACAGCCAAAGAATTTGTCAATCAAGAATTAGATGATTGGGCAGAATTTGGCGTAGAAGGACACTTCCACGCTAAAACACCTTGGGTTAGCTATCAGGATATTTTTCCAGAACAGCTTAGCAAATTGGTTGGAGCGCAACCAAAAGAAGTTACGGTGATGAACGGGCTTACTGTAAACCTTCATTTGCTGATGGTTTCATTCTATCAGCCAACCAAATCACGATATAAAATCATCTGCGAAGCGAAGGCTTTTCCAAGTGATCAATATGCGCTAGAAACGCAGGTTAAGCATCATGGATTAAAACCACAGGATGCAATTGTAGAAGTTGCTCCGCGAGATGGTGAAGACTTGATAAGAGAAGAGGATATTCTGAAAGCTATTTCTGATAATGGTGATGAGGTGGCGCTGGTAATGTTCGGTGGTGTAAACTATTACACCGGTCAAGTTTTCGATATGAAAACAATTACCGAAGCTGGACATAAAGTAGGCGCAAAGGTTGGTTTTGACCTTGCTCATGGAGCGGGAAATATTCCACTGCAATTACACGATTGGGATGTAGATTTTGCTTGCTGGTGCAGCTACAAATACTTGAATTCTGGTCCAGGTAACGTATCTGGAATGTTTGTTCATGAGCGGCATTGCAACAACCCAGAACTCAACCGTTTTGCAGGCTGGTGGGGTAACGACCCAGATTCACGTTTTAAAATGGAACCGGGCTTTATTCCGGCTGAAGGTGCGAGAGGCTGGCAATTGAGTAATGTTCCAGTTTTTGGAATGGCTGTGCACAAATCGGCTTTAGATATTCATGCCGAAGTTGGGATGGAAAGACTAAGGAAAAAGAGCCTCAAACTGACTGGATATTTGGAGTTTCTTATTGACGATTTAAACTCGGATGATGTTAAAATCATCACGCCAAGAAACCCCGAAAAACGCGGTTGTCAGATTTCACTTTATGTCAATCGCGAAGCAAAAAAACTACACCAAGCATTATTAGACGAAGGTGTAATAACCGACTACCGCGAACCGAATGTGATTCGACTTGCTCCTGTTCCGCTCTATAATTCGTTTGAAGATGTTTGGACGTTTGCTGATATTCTGAGAAAGCACTTGAATGCTTGAGTGGAGTTTTCAAACTAATCTTTTAGAAGCTGGATGCGATGAAGCTGGACGAGGCTGTCTTGCAGGACCAGTTGTAGCCGCGGCAGTAATCCTCGACCCAAACAATCCGATTGAGGGATTAGACGACAGCAAGAAAATCACGGAAAAAAAACGGGAATTATTGCGACCAGAAGTTGAAGCAAAAGCATTGGCTTGGGCGGTTGGAATTGTAACCAACGTTGAGATTGACGAAATCAATATTCTGAAAGGAAGCATTGTAGCTATGCATCGGGCATTAGACCAACTCAAGCCTAAAGCCAAGTTCATTATTGTTGATGGCAACCGTTTTATCCCTTATAAAAAGGTGAAGCACGAAACCATTGTAAAAGGCGATGGCAAGTATCAAAACATTGCAGCCGCATCAATTCTAGCCAAAACACATCGAGACGAAATCATGCGGAAATTGCATGAACAATACCCTCATTTTGGTTGGGATAGAAACAAGGGGTATCCGACCAAAGAACACCGTTTAGGAATTAGAGAACATGGCCCTACCGAATGGCACAGAATGAGTTTTCAGCTTCTTCAACCAGAACTTCCGTTTAAAGAAATTTAGAACATGTTTAAGAAAATTCTACTTGGAATAGCCGTACTTCTAGTCTTAGTTATTGGAGGCTTTTACATCTATGCGCAAACAGTAATTATCGAATTTACTGAGGAGCAAGAAGACCAAATAAATCTTGCGATAGAACGGCCAGTTACCAGTTGTGTAGGAGAGGTAGGTTACGCACAAAACGGAAACACCAGAATCTGGTATGACGTTCAAAATCCTGCAGATTCTGCTCTTGGAAGTCTTGTTCTAATCATGGGTTTATCCGCAGATGCTTTGGCTTGGCCAAGTTATTTTATGGATGGATTTTTAGATGCTGGCTACCAAGTTATTCGATTAGACAACCGCGGAGTTGGAATGACGGACTGGGACGATTTCGACCCAGAAAACCCGTATTCGTTATCAGATATGTCTGATGATGTTTTGGCCGTTTTGGACACGCTAGGAATTGAAAAGGCGCACATTGCCGGTGTTTCGATGGGCGGAATGATTAGCCAAACCTTGTGCATTGAGCATCCAGAACGGGCGTTAAGTCTCACATCGATTATGTCAACTCCTGACGTTAACGACAAAGAACTTCCAGCTTTGAACTACGCCTGTTTTGTTGACATTGGCGTAAACACATTCGAATATGGCCTGAGTGAGAGTGAAACAGATGCTGTGAAAATGAGCTTGGCGGTACGCACTCTACTCATGGGTAGCGAGAAATATGAACTCGACATTGACCGAATTACCAACGTTACGCTCTACAACTTTAGAGAACGTAACGGAGCAAATCGAGAATCTGGACAGCAACAGATAACCGCCATAGAAAAGTCTGGATCAAGGAACGAAGCACTGCAATCGCTTACGGTACCGACACTTGTCATTCACGGTAAAACAGACCCGCTTATTCCGTTTGAACATGGTGTAAAAACAGCTGAGCTTATTCCAAATTCCAAAACACTTTGGATAGATGGTTTGGGGCACATTATTTCAGAAAAAGATTCTGAAGAAATTGTTGCCACGATGGTTGACTTTATGAATACATCAAACGTTAACTAGCAATGAAACCTCTTCTTACGATTTTCATTTCTCTGGTTTCGCTTTCATTGGTTTCAGGGCAAGAGAATGGAGCATACACCATTTTCAATTCCAAAGGAAAAAAGGTGAAATACTCCAAAATGCTCAAAGCTTTAGATGCTTCTCAAATCATTCTTTTTGGGGAATATCACGACAATCCAATTTCGCATTGGTTGCAATATGAGGTGACCTCATCTCTTCAAAAAACCAATCAACTTGTTCTTGGTTCTGAAGTAATGGAAGCTGATAACCAAGACATATTGAGTCAATACTTATGTGGAGAGATTGACTATCAGGGATTGGATTCGCTAGCGCGGTTGTGGCCCAACTTTAAAACAGATTACAAGCCGTTGGTAGATTTCGCGAGAGACAACAAGTTGGATTTCATTGCTACGAACGTGCCACGCAGGTACGCTAGAATGGTTTTCAAAGGCGGTTTTGAAGCCCTCGATACGTTATCTGAAGAAGAGAAATCATGGATTGCTCCACTCCCATTTCCGTATGACTCAGAACTTCCTGGTTATGTTGTCATGCTAGAAATGATGGGCGGACATGGAGGGGGAAATCTACCGAAAGCGCAAGCCATAAAAGATGCAACGATGGCCCATTTCATTCTCGCCAATTACTCACCAGAAAAGACCTTCATTCATTACAACGGAGCGTATCATTCCAATAATTACGAAGGAATTCTTTGGTACTTGAAGCAGGTTCGACCCGACTACAAATACGCTACTATTTCTACTGTTTCTCAAGCGGATATTTCCAAGCTAGAAGACGAAAACAAGGGATTGGCCGATTTCATTATTTGTGTTGATGAGAATATGACATCAACACATTAAAATCGTTCTGATAACTGACAATAGTTTCATTTTAGTGCAAGGCGTAAATTTACTTTTGCCCAATGCAAAAAGATTCGTTCAAATTCTGGAAAAAGCTTTCTCATCAAGAAATTACTGAGAGGGTTAATTCAGCATTAGCAGAAAACCAAGACTTCCTTCATTCAGACCTTCTTGGAGTACCAGCATCTCATTTAGACCCAAAAGTGTTTCCGAACGATGCTCCATTTTTAAGCAATGCTCCGTTTCTCAACACACTTTTAAAGAACCCGAACCACATAGGTTGTCATACGTTGGGAAGCTCGGAATCGTTCTTTTCTGGCACCCAAAAAATTGAACGAGAACTGATTAACATCTGTGCAACGGACATTTTAAAAGCTGAACCCAAATCGTGCGATGGATATGTAGCCGCAGGAGGAACTGAAGCAAACATCCAAGCAGTTTGGACATATCGTAACTACTTTAAAAACGAGCATTCAGCCTCTAATTCCGAAATCTGCATTGTAACATCTTCAGATGCGCATTACAGCATGGCGAAAGCCGCTGACCTCCTCAATATTGATGTTTTCCATGTTCCTGTTGATGAACATCACAGAAATGTTTTGCCCGAAAGTATTAGAGCAACTATTACGGAGGCAAAATCGAATGGAAAGAAGTACTTCATTGTTGTTTGCAATATGATGACAACCATGTTTGGCTCGGTTGATTCCATATCCGATTATGTAGATGTTTTACAGGAGTTTGAAGTGGACTTTAAGATGCATGTTGATGGCGCTTATGGAGGTTTTCTGTATCCGTTTACCAATCCAAACTCAGCTCTAAATTTTGCAAACCCTCATGTCTCTTCAATCACGTTAGATGCACACAAACTGGTGCAGGCTCCGTACGGAACAGGTGTTCTAATTATGAGAAAAGGATTGATTGAAAATGTTTACACCAAATCTGCAGAGTATGTAAAAGGATTGGATGTGACGCTCTCAGGTTCTCGCTCTGGTGCCAATGCCATTGCCGTTTGGATGATTTTAACCACCTACGGCCCAGATGGTTGGATGCAGAAAAACCAAAACCTCCTAAAAAGAACAAGTTGGTTTTGCCAGCAATTGGACTCGCTGAATTTTAGCTATTACAGAAACCAGTTCTCCAATATTGTAACAATTCGAGCCGCACACATTGGTTCAGAAATCGCTCAGAAATTTGGGCTAGTGCCTGATATTCATAGTGATAATCCGAACTGTTACAAGGTTGTGGTTATGGAACATGTAACCGTTGAAAAACTGGAAAAGCTGCTTTCTTCAATAGGATAGCCAAGTTTGTGTTTTTCCATTTTAAAGCCACTGCTAGGTCAACATCAGAAAGCTATCTTCGCACGAGATGATTAAGGCTGATAACATCCAAAAACGATACGTAGAACTCGAAGTTCTGAAAGGCGTAAGTCTTGAGATAAAAGAAGGGGAAATAGTAAGTATTGTTGGTGCTTCGGGTGCTGGAAAATCCACGCTTTTACACATCATCGGAACACTAGACAAACCTGACTCAGGAACACTTTCAATCAAGGGAATTGAAACCGGAAAATTGAAAGACAAGAAACTTTCTGATTTTCGGAATAAAGCCATCGGGTTCGTATTCCAATTTCATCATTTACTGCCAGAATTTACAGCTTTAGAAAACGTTTGCGTACCCGCATTCATTGCTGGCAAAACTGAATCTGAGGCGAAAGCAAAAGCCACAGAATTACTGGGCTTTTTAGGATTGGCAGACAGAGTGGACCACAAGCCTTCTGAGCTTTCTGGCGGTGAACAACAGCGCGTTGCGGTTGCCCGTGCATTGGTAAATCAACCAGCTGTTGTTTTAGCTGATGAACCCTCAGGAAACCTAGATAGTCAGTCTGCGAAAGACCTCCACCAAATGTTCTTTGATTTGAGGGATAAATTCAATCAAACTTTTGTGATTGTAACGCACAATTCAGAGCTAGCCGATATGGCGGACCGCAAGCTTGAAATGAAGGACGGAAACATTGTCTGAAACGCTTATCACAAATGCTAAATTTGTGCGTTACGATATTCAATCGAAGTAACCCCAATCTGTGAAAAAGACGCTTATCGCCATTTCAGTAATTATTGCACTGCTGGCCGGTGGCGCGTATTTCTGGCATTGGCAGCAAGGGGCAAAAATTGTTTCAGACCCTGTAGATGCTATTCCTACTTCGGCCGTCATTATTATCTCGTACCCAAACATTATTGATGCGTGGGACACCTTCGAAGACCAAGATTATTTCGATGCTGTAACGGGAATTGAGGAACTCGATTTATTCTTCGGAAGAAACCAACTGCTCGATTCGCTCATTCGTTATGACCAGCAGTTAAAAAAGACGCTCTCAGACTCAAAAGTTTGGTCATCTTTTCATTCTGGCGAAAATGACACGTTAATGAGTTTTCACGCCATTCAAGTTAATGGCTCAAACGACCAGAAAACGGCATCTGCGCTCAGCCAAGCCTTAGCCAATAACGGAACCATCACCAAGCAGGCCTTTGGCGAAATCTTCATCTACCAGTTAGCAATTGAAGAGCCTGAAAACGAGTTGTTTTTCACGGTTGTTAACGGATTGGTTCTAACCAGCTCTAGCGAACAATTACTACAAGAATCTATTAGTCAACTTAAGCTTGGGAAATCGCTTAAAACAAACAAGCAATTTACCGAGGCGATTTCCGCAAGCGGGAAAAATGTTGAGGCCAATCTGCTGATTAATTATGCCAACTTACCCGAATATTTATCTGGCGTTTTAAAGCCGAATATTGGCTCATCTATCGATGATGAAATTCGGAACATTGCCGGCTGGACGGAACTTGATGTAAATATGAAATCTGAAGGGTTGACCTTCAACGGATTCTCCTACACATCAGACAGCTTAAATCAGTTTTTAAACTTGTTTTTAAAACAAGAACCGCAGCCCATAAATTTCCCTGAATTTCTACCAGCAACCACTGCATCATTTTTGTTTTTTGGGATGGATGATGTGCTTAATTTAAGTACCAGCTACCGCGATTTCCTAGACGCAACCGCCAGGCTTTCTCAAATGGAAGCAAAGCTTGATAGCCTAAATGCTTATTATGAAATTGATTTAGAATCGAATGTTTTAGCGTGGCTTGGAAACAGTTTTGGGCTGTGCATTACCGAACCTAAAACAGCCTCGTTTACCGAAAACACATATTTTGTTTTAGAAGCCAGATCAGCAGATTTAGCCAAAAA
>JBMYXX010000042.1:0-14456 GCA_049608805.1 Flavobacteriales bacterium
CATTAGCATATAATAATGCAGTAGAATTTCAAAAATTGGCGGACTGTTGTCTTTTGATAAATGCTCGATTATTGAACCAATATCTAACTGGGCCATGAAAATGGAAAATGGCTCATCTCCGGCTATGTCTGTGGCAGTAATATGGAGTAGCCTTACTCCAAGCGCAACCATAAACAGCGCTATTGATTGAAGCCAGGTTGGAATATTGCACAAGAATTTCACGGGTTGAATATCCTAAAAAAGAAAAGCCGTCTTACATGCGTAAAACGGCTCTATTATTATGCTTGGGCAGTTGGCCCGCCAAAGTTCATTGGGAGCGGTGGAGGCCCTTCTGTGTGCTTTATAGGCCCATGCTCAGATTCATACTTAGACACATTGTCTTGCAATGCCTTCATAAATCGTTTTGCATGCTCTGGAGTTAACACTACTCTAGATTTCACTTTTGCTTTCGGAACACCGGGCATCACTTTGATAAAATCTACCACAAACTCGGCAGTAGAATGTGTGATTATTGCCAGGTTAGAATACACGCCATCAGCAACTTCTTCTGAAAGTTCGATGCTTAATTGTCCCTGCTGTGGGCCTTGTGGGTTTTGATTGTCTTCGGCCATTTATTAATTGGTATTAGGTGCTAGGCGTTAGGTATTAGATTGAGGTGGGTATTGCGATGGTTGGTTCAGATTAACCAACGTTTCGTTGAGGCCAAAAATAGGAAAAGGTGCTAGACAACTACTGTTATCTAACACCTTTTCCTAATAGCTAACTCCTAAGAGTTAGATGCTGTATTAAGCTTCAGCCTCTGCTTCTGCCTCTTCTTCTTTTGCTGCCATTAACGCATCGTACTCTTCTTTAGACCCTACAACCAATTTGTCGTATTCTCTAAGACCAGTACCTGCAGGAATTAAGTGTCCTACAATTACGTTCTCTTTCAGACCGTGAAGCTCATCCATCTTTCCTTTAACTGCTGCTTCGTTAAGAACCTTAGTTGTTTCTTGGAACGATGCTGCTGAGATAAAGCTGTCTGTTTGAAGTGATGCTCTTGTGATACCTTGAAGTATTGGCTCTGACGTTGCTGGAATAGCAGGTCTTGCAACCACAGGGCTCATATCCTTACGCTTAAGAACTGAATTTTCATCTCTTAGTTTACGTGCAGATATAATCTGTCCTGGCTTAAGGTTTTCAGACTGTCCTGGATCCTCAACATACATTTTACCGTAAATCCAATCGTTTTCTTGACGGAATTCGTAACGGTTTGCCAATTCTTTCTCCAAGAACTTAGTGTCTCCCGGATCAAGGATGTGAACCTTACGCATCATCTGACGAACGATTACCTCATAGTGCTTATCGTTAATTCTTACACCCTGTAGTCGGTAAACTTCCTGAATCTCATTCACCAAATACTCTTGTACAGCAGTTGGGCCTTTAATTCTTAGAATATCCGCTGGAGTAATTGCTCCTTCAGAAAGTGGCATACCAGCTTTCACAAAGTCATTCTCCTGTACCAAAATGTGCTTAGAAAGAGAAACCAAGTATTTCTTGATTTCACCGATTCTAGTTTCGATGATAATCTCTCTGTTACCTCTCTTAATTTTTCCGAAAGATGCAACACCGTCAACCTCAGAAACTACCGCTGGGTTAGATGGGTTACGTGCTTCGAAAAGCTCGGTAACTCTTGGAAGACCACCGGTAATATCACCAGACTTACCAGAAACACGAGGAATCTTAACAAGCGTATCACCAGCTTTTACATCTTGCCCTTCTTGAACCGCAATGTGCGCTCCAACTGGCATGTTGTAATTCTTGATGGTCTTGTTTTTTCCGCTTCCGATTGCAACGTGAATTGCAGGAATCATCTTCTTGTCTTTCGAATCGATAACAACCATTTCGTTGAAACCTGTCTGCTCATCAGATTCTACTCGGTAAGTGAATCCGTCATTCAAGTTTTCGAATTCAATTGTACCATCTGCTTCAGAAACGATAACTGCGTTAAACGGATCCCAATCACAAATCACATCGTCTTTCTTAACCTTGGCTCCATCCTTCTTGTAAAGTTTAGATCCGTAAGGAACGTTATGAGTTGAGATCAAAACACCAGTTCCTTTGTTGATTAAACGAAGTTCAGCCGAACGGCCTATAACTACTTCGTGGTCTCCATCAGAACTCTTAACTGTTCTTAGTTCATCAAACTCTAGTGTTGCATCTGCTTTAGCTGCAATTCTAGACTCAGAAGCAATGTGAGATGCCACACCACCAACGTGGAATGTACGTAGCGTAAGCTGTGTACCCGGCTCTCCAATTGACTGTGCTGCAATTACACCAACAGCCAATCCTTTCTTAACCTCGCGGCCTGTAGAAAGGTCTCTACCGTAGCACTTAGTACAGCATCCTCTTTTGGTCTCACAAGTAAGTACCGAACGAATTTCAACTGTATCAATACCAGCAGCTTCAATTGCTTTTGCTTCTGGCTCATGAATAAGTTCTCCTGATGCAACAATTACGTCTCCTGTAGCAGGATCAAGTACATCATGCAATGAAGTTCTACCTAGAATTCTATCGTGTAGAGATTCAATGATGTCTTCGTTTTTCTTCAACGGAGTTGCAATCAACCCACGTAGCGTTCCACAATCAACATCATTAATAACTACGTCTTGAGCAACATCAACAAGTCTTCTTGTTAAGTACCCAGCATCCGCAGTTTTAAGTGCCGTATCCGCAAGTCCTTTACGCGCACCGTGAGTAGAAATAAAGTACTCAAGTACAGAAAGACCTTCCTTAAAGTTTGAGAGAATTGGATTCTCAATAATCTCTTGTGTAGTTGCACCAGATTTCTGCGGCTTGGCCATAAGACCACGCATACCAGATAACTGACGAATTTGCTCTTTAGAACCCCTTGCACCAGAATCAAGCATCATGTAAACAGAGTTAAAGCCCTGCTTATCTTCTGTCATCTGAGTCATCAAAGTCTGAGTCAAACGAGAGTTAGTGTGCGTCCAGATATCAATAATCTGATTGTAACGCTCTCTATCTGTAATGAAACCCATGTTGAAGTTGTTCATTACCTCATCAACTTGCTCTTGAGCTTTGTCAATCATAGGAATCTTAGCCTCAGGAATCAATACATCTCCAAGGTTGAACGAAAGTCCACCACGGAATGCACTCATGAAACCAAGCTCTTTTACTCTGTCTAGGAAGCGAGCTGATTCGGCCATACCTACTTTGTAGATAATACCTCCAATAATATCTCTAAGCGCTTTCTTAGTAAGCAACTCATCAATATAACCAACTCCTTTAGGAACAACTTGGTTGAATAAAACTCTACCAACTGTTGTTTCTACTACCTCAGCCTTACCGCCTTCTTCTTCAGAAGCGATTCTAACCTTGATACCAGCGTGAAGGTCAACGCTCTTTTCGTTGTGCGCAATGATTACTTCTTCTGGAGAGTAGAAAGTCATTCCTTCTCCTTTAACCTTTTCAGATTTGGTGCTCTTCTTCAACTTGGTCATGTAATACAGACCAAGAACCATATCCTGAGATGGTACAGCAATAGGTGCACCGTTTGCAGGGTTAAGGATGTTGTGAGAAGCAAGCATCAACATTTGTGCTTCCAAGATTGCTGCGTTACCAAGTGGTAAGTGAACAGCCATTTGGTCACCATCAAAATCCGCGTTAAATGCCGTACAAACCAATGGGTGAAGCTGAATAGCTTTTCCTTCGATAAGTTTTGGCTGGAATGCTTGGATACCCAATCTGTGTAGAGTTGGGGCTCTGTTTAGCATTACAGGATGGTTGGTTAGAACGTTCTCAAGAATATCCCAAACAACAGCATCTTTTTTATCAACCAATTTCTTAGCTGATTTCACGGTTTTAACGATACCACGCTCAATCATTTTACGAATGATGAACGGCTTGTAAAGCTCTGCAGCCATTCCCTTAGGAATACCACATTCGTGCATTTTCAATTTAGGACCTACAACAATTACAGAACGTGCAGAATAATCAACACGCTTTCCAAGTAGGTTCTGACGGAAACGTCCTTGCTTACCTTTCAATGAGTCTGAAAGTGATTTCAGCGCTCTGTTTGATTCGGTTTTAACAGCAGAAGACTTTCTTGAGTTGTCGAACAAAGAATCAACAGATTCCTGAAGCATACGCTTCTCGTTTCTCAAGATTACCTCTGGCGCCTTAATCTCAATCAGTCTCTTGAGACGGTTGTTTCTGATAATTACTCTACGGTAAAGATCATTAAGGTCCGATGTAGCAAAACGGCCACCATCTAACGGCACCAACGGACGAAGGTCTGGTGGAATTACTGGAATCACCTTCACAACCATCCACTCTGGGCGGTTTTCTACGTGCTCCTGTGCTCCTCTAAAAGACTCAACTACTTGAAGTCGTTTTAGTGCTTCGTTCTTACGTTGCTGGCTAGTTTCTGTGTTTGCCTTATGACGTAATTCGAAAGAAAGCTCATCCAATTTTAAGCCCATAAGCAAAGACTCTAGAGCTTCAGCTCCCATCTTAGCTACAAACTTCTCTGGGTCTGCATCATCCAAGTACTGGTTTTCCTTTGGCATTCTTTCCAAAGCATCCAAATACTCATCTTCCGTAAGGAAATCCATGTAATTCAATGGCTCTCCTTCGTTATCTACAGCGCTACCAGCGTTAATTACTACGTATCGTTCGTAGTAAATAATCATATCCAACTTCTTAGTTGGAAGGCCTAATAGGTAACCGATTTTGTTTGGAAGCGAACGGAAGTACCAGATGTGTGCTACAGGAACAACCAACTGAATGTGCCCCATTCTTTCTCTACGAACCTTCTTCTCGGTAACCTCAACACCACAACGGTCGCAGATAATTCCTTTATAACGAATACGCTTGTATTTCCCACAGTGACATTCGTAATCCTTAACAGGACCGAAAATCCTTTCGCAGAAAAGTCCATCACGCTCAGGCTTATACGTCCTGTAGTTGATGGTTTCAGGCTTCAAAACCTCACCCCTAGATCCTTCTAGAATCTTTTCTGGGGAAGTAAGGCTGATGATAACCTTCTTAAAATTACTCTTAATCTTATTCTCTCTTTTGAGGGCCATTTGAGGACTTTTAACTTTTAATAATCTGTTGAATTGAAATTTCTCGCTCCAATTACTTGGAGCGAGAAACCATTATCAGTCAAGTGTTACGTTTAGACACAGACCACGTAGTTCGTGCATCAATACGTTGAAGGATTCTGGAATACCAGGTGTTGGCATTGGATCTCCTTTAACAATTGCTTCGTAAGCTTTTGCACGACCAACTACATCATCCGACTTAATAGTCAACATTTCTTGTAGGATGTTCGCGGCTCCAAAGCCTTCGAGTGCCCAAACTTCCATCTCTCCCAAACGCTGACCACCAAATTGGGCCTTACCACCAAGTGGCTGTTGCGTAATAAGTGAGTATGGTCCGATAGAACGAGCATGCATTTTATCGTCCACCATGTGTCCGAGTTTAAGCATATAGATGATACCAACAGTTGCTGGCTGATCGAAGCGCTCTCCAGTACCACCATCATATAGGTAAGCTCTACCTAATGAAGGAACGCCTGCTTCTTTAATCTCCTCTTCAATCTCATCTAAAGTAGCTCCATCAAAAATTGGCGTAGCATACTTTCTGTCTAATTTTTCTCCTGCCCAAGCAAGAATGGTCTCGTAAATCTGTCCTAGGTTCATCCTTGATGGTACACCAAGTGGGTTAAGAACGATATCTACTGGAGTTCCATCTTCTAAGAACGGCATGTCTTCTTCACGTACAATACGGGCAACAATACCCTTGTTTCCGTGACGACCCGCCATCTTATCTCCAACCTTAAGCTTACGTTTCTTAGCGATGTAAACTTTAGCCAATCTGATAATTCCTGCTGGAAGTTCATCTCCAATTGAGATTGCGAATTTCTTACGCTTGAACGTTCCAAGAAGGTCGTTTACGCGGATGTTAAAGTTGTGAAGCAACTCTTTAATCAGCGTGTTCTTATCGTTATCAGTTGTCCAGCCAGCTGGGTTGATGTTATCGTATTCGATATTAGCAAGAGACTTCTGCGTAAACTTAGTTCCCTTAGGAATCAATACTTCACGAAGGTTGTTCTCAACTCCCTGAGAAGTTTTACCATTAACAAGTACAAAAAGCTTGTCAACAAGAACTGATTTCAGTTTTGCTAATTCTATTTCGTAATCCTCATCAATTTTGGCAAGAACCTTTTTCTCTTCAGCCTTACTCTTCTTGTCTTTGATGTTTCTAGAGAAAAGTTTTTTCTCAAGTACAACACCATGTAAAGAAGGAGAAGCTTTCAAAGAAGCATCTTTTACATCACCTGCTTTATCACCGAAGATTGCTCTCAAAAGCTTCTCTTCTGGAGATGGGTCAGTTTCTCCTTTAGGAGTAATCTTACCAATAAGAATATCTCCAGGAGTAACCTCTGCTCCAACTCTAATAAGACCGTTTTCATCAAGGTCTTTGGTTGCTTCCTCGCTTACGTTTGGAATGTCAGCAGTAAGTTCTTCCAAACCTCGTTTGGTATCTCTTACTTCAAGTGTGTACTCATCAATATGAATAGACGTGAAGATGTCTTCTTTCGCAACTTTCTCTGAGATTACAATCGCATCCTCAAAGTTGTACCCTTGCCACGGCATGAAAGCCACTTTCAGGTTACGTCCAATTGCTAACTCTCCTTTTTCAGTACCGAAACCATCACAAAGAACTTCTCCTTGCTTCACTTTCTGTCCTTTAACCACAATTGGTTTAAGGTTTACAGTTGTGTTTTGGTTTGTCTTACGGAACTTAACAAGGTTGTAAGATTTCAAATCGTCTTCGAAGCTTACCAACTTATCGATGTCTGTACGCTCATAACGGATGCTGATTTTGTTAGCATCTACGTACTCAACAACTCCATCCTTCTCTGCGTTGATAAGAACTCTAGAATCTCTAGCTACAAGCGGCTCCAGACCGGTTCCTACAATAGGAGCTTGTGGTCTCAACAAAGGAACTGCCTGACGCATCATGTTTGATCCCATCAAAGCCCTGTTCGCATCATCATGCTCCAAGAAAGGAATAAGTGATGCCGCAATAGAGGCAATCTGGTTTGGAGCAACGTCCATAAGGTTTATCGCTTCTGGTCCTTCCACTGGGAAGTCACCTTCTAAACGAGCCTTAATTCTGTCACTTTCAAACTCTCCTTTGTCGGTAATAGGTGCGTTAGCCTGAGCAATTGTATTCTGCTCTTCGTCTTCTGCACTTAGGTAAAGTGGATCGGTGTCTAAGGCAACTTTTCCTCCTTCTACTTTTCTATATGGAGTTTCAATGAAACCAAGTTTGTTCACTTTTGCGTAAACGCAAAGCGAAGAAATCAAACCAATGTTTGGTCCCTCTGGTGTTTCAATCGTACAAAGTCTTCCGTAGTGTGTGTAGTGAACATCACGAACCTCGAAACCAGCTCTTTCACGAGAAAGACCACCAGGTCCAAGTGCAGACATTCTACGCTTGTGAGTTACCTCAGAAAGTGGATTGGTTTGATCCATAAACTGAGACAGTTGGTTGGTTCCGAAGAATGAGTTGATTACAGAAGAGAGTGTCTTCGCGTTAATCAAGTCAATCGGTGTAAACACTTCGTTATCACGAACGTTCATTCGCTCACGTATTGTTCTTGCCATACGTGCAAGACCAACTCCAAACTGTGCATACAATTGCTCACCAACTGTACGTACACGTCTGTTACTTAGGTGGTCAATATCATCAACATCTGTCTTTGAATTGATAAGCTCAATCAAATACTTAATGATGCAAATAATATCTTCTTTGGTAAGTACCTTTTGGTCTGCAGCTGTATCTAACCCGAGTTTACGGTTGATACGGAAACGACCTACTTCTCCAAGATCATATCTCTTATCAGAGAAGAATAATTTATCGATAATACCACGAGCAGTTTCCTCATCTGGCGGCTCAGCGTTACGAAGCTGACGATAGATGTGTTCTACCGCTTCTTTTTCTGAGTTAGATGTATCCTTAGCAAGTGTGTTGTAAATGATGGCATAATCTGCCGCGTTTACTTCCTCCTTGTGAAGAATAATGCTCTTAACTCCTGCTTCTAGAATTAGCTCAACGTGTTCTTTCTCAATAATCGTTTCACGATCAATGATTACTTCGTTACGCTCAATAGAAACAACCTCACCTGTATCCTCATCCACAAAATCCTCAACCCATGAGCGAAGAACCCTTGCGGCTAATTTTCTACCCAGTGTTCTTTTCAATCCTGCTTTGCTGACTTTTACTTCGTCTGCAAGACCAAAAATCTCTAGAATGTCTTTATCGCTTTCAAAACCAATTGCTCTTAGCAATGTGGTTACAGGAAGCTTTTTCTTACGGTCAATGTAAGCGTACATCGCACCGTGAATGTCTGTTGCAAATTCAATCCAAGAACCTTTGAACGGAATTACACGCGCAGAGTACAATTTTGTACCGTTAGCGTGGTAGCTCTGTCCGAAGAATACTCCTGGAGAACGGTGTAGCTGAGATACAACTACACGCTCTGCACCATTTACTACAAATGATCCTTTCGGAGTCATGTAAGGGATGGTTCCCAAATAAACGTCTTGTACAATTGTTTCGAAGTCTTCGTGCTCCGGATCTGTACAGTAAAGTTTTAGTTTGGCTTTAAGAGGAACACTGTGTGTTAATCCTCTCTCGATACACTCTTCAATTGAGTATCGTGGTGGATCGATAAAGTAATCCAAGAACTCCAATACGAAGTTGTTTCTAGTATCGGTAATTGGGAAGTTTTCCGCAAATACCTTAAAGAGACCTTCGTTATGTCTGTTTTCTGGAGTAGTCTCCAGTTGGAAAAAATCTTTAAAAGACTTAAGCTGTATTTCTAAGAAATCAGGATAAGGAATCTGATTTTTGGTGGACGCGAAACTGATTCGTCCGGGTTGTGTCTTCAAAGCCAAAATATGGAATTTTGAGGTTTGTAAAATGAATTAACTGTAAACGGTAATAGGCCGAGGCCTAACCCCAATTTACATTGGAGTAGGCCTCAACCTCTAAGTACTATAAAGCGAGATTACTTAACCTCAACCTCTGCTCCTGCGTCAGTAAGCTGAGTTTTGAAAGCTTCTGCTTCTTCTTTAGAAATACCTTCCTTGATTGGCTTTGGAGCACCATCAACAAGTTCTTTTGCCTCTTTAAGACCAAGACCTGTAAGCTCTTTTACCAATTTAACTACTGCAAGTTTAGAACCTCCAGCGGCTGTAAGGATTACATCGAATTCAGTTTGAGCTTCGCCAGCGTCATCACCACCACCTGCAGCAGCAGGACCAGCAACAACTGCAGCAGCAGCAGGCTCAATACCATATTCGTCTTTTAGGATTCCAGCAAGTTCGTTCACATCTTTTACAGTAAGGTTTACTAACTGCTCTGCGAATTCTTTAAGATCTGCCATTTTATTTAGTTGTTATTCGTGTTTGTAAAATTGATTTTGTAAAAACCGATGAGCGAATTATTCGCCCTTCTCGGCAAGTGTCTGTAGTATTCCAGCAATGTTTCTTCCAGGAGTTTGAAGACCAGAGATAACGTTCTTCGCAGGCGACTGCAGAAGTCCGATAATTTCTCCAATAAGTTCTTCTTTCGATTTGATGCTTTCTAGCACCTTCACGTTCTCATCTCCTAAATAGATGCTTTCTCCTACGTAAGCTCCTTTAAGAATTGGCCGCTCAGCCTTCTTTCTCATCTCCTTAATAAGCTTTGCCGGAGCATTGCCTATTTCTGCAAACATGATAGAAGTGTTACCCTTTAAGACATCGTATAATTCTTCATACTCTCCTTCTGCTCTTTCTAGAGCTTTTCTAAGAAGTGTATTCTTAACTACTTTGAGTCCAATTGAGCGCTTATGAGCAGCAGCTCTAAGCTTATAAGTATCTTCTGCATTTAGAGTAGATATGTCTGCCAGGTAGAAATTGTCGTTAGAGTCAAGATCTGCTACCAGGGCATCAATTGCTTGATTTTTTTCCTCTTTGGTCATGGTTCTTTACTTAAACTATTAACTAACTGATTTAACATCTATTCTCACACTAGGACTCATTGTCCCAGACAGAGCAATACTTTTGATGTAGGTTCCTTTTGCCGCAGATGGCTTCATTTTGAGAAGTGTAGAAATTAGCTCCTGCACGTTTTCAACAATATTTTCTTTCGAGAAAGAAGTCTTGCCTACTGATGCATGAACGATTCCATACTTATCTACTTTAAAGTCAATCTTTCCGGCTTTTACATCCGAAACCGCCTTACCAATGTCCATGGTAACTGTTCCCGCTTTTGGGTTAGGCATAAGACCACGTGGTCCTAATACTCTACCCAACGGGCCCAATTTGGCCATAACCGTTGGCATGGTTACTATAACATCTACATCGGTCCATCCCCCCTTGATCTTGTCGAGATACTCGTCAAGTCCAACGTAGTCAGCACCGGCTGCCTTTGCATCTTCCTCCTTATCTGGAGTACATAATGCTAGAACTTTTACTGATTTTCCTGTACCATGTGGAAGGCTACAAACACCTCTAACCATTTGATTCGCTTTTCTAGGATCAACTCCTAACCTTACGGCTAGGTCAATCGAAGAATCGAACTTCATAGTTGGCATTTGTTTTAATATGCCTGCCGCATCGCTAAGTGAATATGTCTGATCAACATCCACTAGCTCAAGGGCTTTCTTTCTATTCTTAGTAAGTGCCATTTTCTTAAACTTTTTCTGGAAGTTGTCCTTTAATAGTCACTCCCATGCTACGCGCTGTTCCAGCTAACATATGCATGGCAGATTCAACAGTAAAACAGTTCATATCAGGCATTTTTTCTTCAGCAATAGCTCTTAACTGATCTACGGTAATCTTTCCCACTTTAACGCGGTTAGATTCTGCAGAACCAGACTTAAGCTTAATCGCTTCTTTAATTGAGACAGCAACAGGGGGCTTTTTGATTATGAACTCGAACGATTTGTCCGCGAACACTGTAATCACCACCGGCAAAACCTTACCCGGAGTCTCCTGTGTTCTTGCGTTGAATTGCTTACAGAAGTCCATAATATTGACTCCTTTAGCACCCAAAGCAGGTCCTACAGGCGGGGCAGGGTTAGCGGCACCACCCCTAATCTGGAGCTTAATTAATCCGCTTATCTCTTTTGCCATTGTTTAACTATTTATTTGAACTATTTATATATGATAGACAGCGCAGGGGGAAGCATTCAAAATCAATGCACTGATATATCCAACTTTAATTACTCTTTTTCTACTTGCATGTAGCTCAATTCTAATGGTGTCTTTCTTCCGAAAATCTTCACCATTACTTTGAGTTTCTTTTTCTCTTCATTGATTTCCTCAATGATTCCGCTAAAGCTGTTGAACGGTCCGTCAATTACCTTAACGTTTTCACCAATAATGAAAGGAATATTCATTTCCTCATCACTCTCAGCCAACTCATCAACCTTACCAAGAATTCTATTTACTTCAGACTGACGCAATGGAACTGGAGCTCCACCTTTTGTCTCGCCAAGAAATCCGATTACACCAGTAATGTTTTTAATGATGTGTGGAATCTCTCCAATCAAATCGGCCTCTACAAGAATGTAGCCTGGAAAGAAGTTTCTTTCCTTACTTACTTTCTTCCCTTTTCTAATCTGAAACACCTTCTCCTTAGGTATCAAAACTTGAGCAACATGTTCTGATAACTTGGCATGAGAAATTTCAGCCTCGATATAAGTTTTCACTTTAGATTCTTGACCACTAATAGCACGTACCACGTACCATTTTTTACTGCTCTCGCTCATCTTAGTCTTAGTTACAGGTTGATCAGAATAAGTCATAGAAAAAACCTAAAACTCCTCTCCATAAAGAACCAGCTTCGGTTTCTGTTCCTGGAGAACCAGTAATACCAAAAACGAAGTCCATAACGAAAATCATAAGCGCTATAATGATTGATGCAATTGCAACAATCCAAGTGCTATTCTGCAACTCAGCCCATGTTGGCCAAGACACTTTATTTACAAGCTCGTTGTAAGATTCTTCTACGTATGTAATGATACCTGCCATTTCCTTTCTTTACGTTGCACGGGAGGAGAGACTCGAACTCCCGACACCTGGTTTTGGAGACCAGTGCTCTACCAACTGAGCTACACCCGTTTGTATGTACACTAAAAGGTATCCTTAATCAGGACACCCTTTAGCGCATACACTATTGTAAACTAGAACTTAGTCTAGAATTTCAGTTACCTGTCCTGCACCTACAGTTCTACCACCTTCACGGATAGCGAAACGTAGACCAACGCTTAAGGCAATTGGCTGAATTAGGTCAACAGTAATAGTAAGGTTATCACCTGGCATTACCATTTCAACACCATCAGGAAGGTTGATGTTTCCAGTTACGTCAGTTGTACGAACGTAAAACTGAGGACGGTAGTTGTTATGGAATGGAGTGTGACGTCCACCTTCTTCTTTTTTAAGGATATAAACCTCAGCTTTAAACTTAGCGTGTGGAGTTACAGAACCTGGCTTACAGATTACCATTCCTCTTTTAATATCTTCTTTTGCAATACCTCTTAATAAGATACCAGCGTTATCTCCAGCCTCACCTCTATCTAAGATTTGACGGAACATTTCAATACCAGTTACTGTAGAAGCTAACTTCTCAGTTCCCATACCGATAATATCTACAGCATCACCAGAGTTGATAATACCAGTTTCAATTCTACCAGTAGCAACAGTACCACGACCAGTAATAGAGAATACATCCTCAATTGGCATTAAGAAATCTTTTTCAGTTTCTCTTGGTGGCTCTTCAATCCAAGTATCAACAGATTCCATTAATTCTAAAACTGTATCAACCCATTTTTGCTCACCATTTAAAGCTCCTAAAGCAGAACCTGCAACTACAGGACCATTATCTCCATCATACTCATAGAAAGATAATAATTCTCTAACTTCCATTTCTACTAACTCTAAAAGCTCTTCATCATCAACCATATCAACTTTGTTTAAGAAAACAACGATACGAGGAATTCCTACTTGACGACCTAATAAGATGTGCTCACGAGTTTGTGGCATTGGACCATCTGTAGCAGCAACTACTAAGATAGCACCATCCATTTGAGCAGCACCAGTAACCATGTTCTTTACGTAATCCGCGTGACCTGGACAGTCAACGTGTGCGTAGTGACGGTTAGCAGTTGTGTACTCTACGTGAGAAGTGTTAATTGTAATACCTCTTTCTTTTTCTTCAGGGGCATTATCAATAGAATCAAAACTTCTTTCTTCAGACAAACCTGCTTTAGCCAATACTTGAGTAATAGCAGCGGTTAGTGTTGTTTTACCGTGGTCAACGTGGCCAATAGTACCAATGTTAACATGCGGCTTCGAACGATCAAAATTCTCTTTGGCCATGGTTAAATATTAATTGATTTGTTACTTATTTATTAATTACTGTTTACTTACTCCTTTACTCTCTCTCCTCCATCTGCATTGAGCCAATGGGGGGAATTGAACCCCCGACCTCGTCCTTACCAAGGACGCGCTCTACCCCTGAGCTACATCGGCTTTCACACCCCGCAGCTGTTGGGGTAATAACTATTTAATGAGCGGGAGACGAGATTCGAACTCGCGACCCTCAGCTTGGAAGGCTGATGCTCTACCAACTGAGCTACTCCCGCTTAAATAATTTTTAAGTGGTGGGGAGAGAAGGATTCGAACCTTCGAAGGTAAAAACCAACAGATTTACAGTCTGTCCTCGTTGGCCGCTTGAGTATCTCCCCGACACTTAAAATATTTTCAAAGAACCGAGCCGGTGGAGGGATTCGAACCCCCGACATGCTGATTACAAATCAGCTGCTCTGGCCAACTGAGCTACACCGGCTTATCTCTACTTTCCTTTATTAACGGGGCCTTCAGGGCTTTTGACACATAGAACCCCCTCGAAAAAGGACTGCAAATGTACTATTTTAAGTACAAACCAACAATACTGCTAGAAAAAATTTGTCATTAAAAATCACACGCATCAAAAATGTTTAGAAAACGGTTATCAACAACAAACGAAAAGCCATCGAGATTGGATTATTTGGAACATAAAAAAAACTCCAGCAAGCTGGAGTTCAATTCTTTTATGCGCAACAAAAATACCTTACCGAGCAGCAGCTTTTTCTTTTTGCTTTTTAAGCTGACGTCTCAATGCCTCTACAGCCTGGTCTGTAGCTTCTTCAAACGTTTTGCACTGTCGTTTGGCAAAAAGGTCATTTCCAGGAACCAAAAGTTTAATCTCGGCCACCTTATTCTCATGAGAATCTCCTTTATCCAAGCGCAAATAAACCTCTGTATCTATAATGGCGTTACTATATGTATTTAGCTTTCCAATTTTGGTCTCAATAAAATCTATAAGCTTTTGGTCGGCATCGAAAT
>JBMYXX010000043.1:0-14367 GCA_049608805.1 Flavobacteriales bacterium
ATGGCAGCTCCGTGCTCATCCGACCCACAAACGAACAACACATCTTCTTGCTTTAAACGCAAATACTTCACGTAAATATCTGATGGTAAATACGCGCCAGCTAGGTGTCCCAAATGGATGGGGCCATTGGCATATGGAAGCGCGGCTGTAATAAGATGTCGTTTGTATGCGGTCAAAGCGTTTATTTTGAGGTCGCAAAGATAGTATTCGACCGAAGCATGATTGAACCACCATTTCTCAAACCAGGTAGTACCATTGGAATTGTTGCCACAGCACGAAAACTTACTTGGGAAGAACTAGAACCAACTGTTGGTATTTTGACTGATGCTGGTTTCACCGTGAGAACAGGACAGCGCATGTTTAGTGCAGAAGACCAATTTGCAGGAAGCGATGAAGACCGAGCAGCGGACATGCAACGCATGCTGGACGATTCCGACATCAACGCCATTCTTTGCGCTAGAGGCGGTTACGGAACGGTTCGCATCATTGATAAACTCAATTTTACGGAGTTTCAAAAGCACCCAAAATGGCTGTGCGGCTTTAGCGATATAACGGTGCTCCACGCACACATTAATCAGAATTTGGGTGTTGCAACGCTGCACAGTTCCATGCCGCTGAGCATGAAAGATTTACCTGAAGATCATCTTCAAGTTTCTACGCTTATTAATTCATTGAAAGGCGAATTACCGAGCTACGAATTTCCAACGCACCCACTTAATCGAGTGGGAGAGATGGAGGGAGAAATTGTAGGTGGAAATCTATCAGTTTTATATTCAATACTTGGTTCAAAATCTGATATTGATACAGATGGTAAAATCCTGTTTATGGAAGATTTGGATGAATACCTCTACCATATCGACCGCATGATGATGAACATGAAGCGCAACGGAAAATTGGCCAAGTTGAAAGGCTTGATTGTTGGCGGAATGAGCGACATGAACGACAATGCCATTCCGTTCGGGAAATCAGCTGTTGAGATTATTCGTGAAGCGGTAGAAGAGTACGACTACCCTGTTTGTTTCAACTTCCCCGCAGGGCACATTGACGATAATCGTGCTCTTATTCTAGGTAAAAAAGCCACCATCCGAATAACGGACAGCGGCTCACAGTTCCAATATAAATCTTGATTAACGTTCTACTTTTTCAAACCCTTCTGGGATTTTGAAAAGGGAATCGTCTAGTTTTTTCTCTTCCAGCTTATCTACCTGAAGGAACCCTTTTCTTTCTCGTAGCAGCGTGTTTTCTTCTGCCATTAATGGAAGTTTATTTTCCAAGCCTTCCATGCTCATGTAGTAGGTAGAAAAGTTGTCTTTTCTCTTCAGAATACTCAATAATTTTGGGAAGAAATCGTATTCTCCTTCCGTTACCCAATACATTACCTCACGGTCAGCATCTTTGTTCTTAACTCTAATTTGAGAGCAATTCTGTCCGTGAATAGATCGTTTTAATGAGCCATTAATTATCTCTGCCCCGGCTACAGAAACGTCTTCAGACCTTGCAGGGCGTTTCATGTAAAGTTTACGCTCATGGCTTAAAGCAATCATCTCGTCAGAGGTTAAATCAACAAGCAAGGCCGCAACAAGCTCATCACTTCCTTCAACCATTTCGTCTATTCTAACCATGTTTCCTTTAACATGATAGGCGTATTGAGTTACATCTAACATGTTAGACTTTGTGAAGTAGATGGAGCCTTCAAAACCTTGAGCTCCAGCTGTTAAACTGAAAAACACAAGAAGGCAGGGGACTAGCAATTTCTGAATGCGCATAATTTAGGGTTAAGTGCGTTTTCTTTATGACTCGGCTACACCATACGTAATCGTTGTTGTAAAAGTTTCCATATTGGGGAAATAATCCAATCTAATAAATGGCCAAGCACAACGAATTAGGAGAAAAGGGCGAAAATTTGGCGGTTTCTGAACTGCGAAAAAAGGGCTATTCAATATTGGCTGAGAATTGGAGAAGCGGAAGAAATGAGATTGATGTTGTGGCTAAAATTGGCGATACCATTGCTTTTGTGGAGGTAAAAACACGCTCTTCGGCCTATTTTGGAGAGCCAAGCCAAGCGGTTTCCCCAGCCAAGCAAAAAAGGCTGATACAAGCTGCCAACGATTATTTAGAGCAATACGAATTAGAGTTGGAGGCTCGGTTTGACGTAATCTCAATTGTATCAAATGCAAACGCCACCAAAATGGATCATATAGAAGACGCGTTCTATCCATTAGCCTAACCTATCTTTGCAGCACCATGAGCAAATTTGAGAAAGGCGGTTCGCGTAAGAAATCTAGTTCAACAAAATCAGGCAGTAGGCCTTTTGAAATGTTCAGGAAAAAGGAGGCTCCTAAGCCTCGCAGAGAACGACCTCAGAAAGACACAGAAAAGCCCGAGCAGAGAAAAACTTACGTAGGAAAAGGGAAGAAGCGGCCGGTTCAAGATCCAGATTCTAGCCCGTTACCAAGACTTAATCAGTACATAGCTAAGGCAGGTGTTTGCTCTAGGCGCCAGGCCGATGAGTTGATTTCTACCGGAAAGGTTAAAATCAATAAAAAGATTGTACGCGAAATGGGCTATCGGGTGCAGTATGACGATGTGGTTGAGTATGAAGGAAAAGTGCTGTCTGGAGAAGAATTGCGGTACGTTCTGCTTAACAAGCCCAAGGGTTTTCTCTCTACCATGAATGACGATAGAGGCCGAAGAACCGTAATGGATTTGGTTAAAAATGCCTGCCGAGAGCGGATTTATCCGGTTGGTAGATTAGATAGAGAAACTACAGGTTTACTACTGTTTACTAATGATGGAGATTTGGCGAAAAAGCTCACGCATCCATCTTCTAAAGTCAAGAAGATTTATCATGTTTTTCTTGATAAACCAATGACCGAGGAAGACTTGGCCACATTGGCAAATGGCGTAGAGCTAGAAGATGGTATGGCCAAGCCAGATGTGGTAAATTATGTTCAAGATGCACCAGACGGAACCCAAATTGGTGTTCAAATTCATTCAGGTAAAAACCGAATTGTGAGACGCATGTTTGAGCATTTTGGCTACCAGGTTGTAAAACTTGATAGGGTTTTGTTTGCTAGCCTCACGAAGAAAGATATTCCTAGAGGGAAGTTCAGAAACTTGCGAGACAAGGAAGTAACACTTCTTAAACAAGTTGTCGGAAAAACGAAGGCGGGGAAAGCCTAACCTAGCGCCTATTCCTGAAAGTAAACCCGCTTAACTCGCGCAGAAACATTGGTAAGTACTTCGTACGATATTGTTTCGGAGTTTTTGGCGAACTCCTCGATGGGATAACCGTCTCCAAAAATGATGGCGTCATCACCTTCTTTGCACGGAATGCCGCTTACATCAACCATGCACATATCCATACAAACGTTACCAATTATTGGAGCTCTATGGCCGTTGATAAGAACGTTCCCCTGTCGGTTTCCGTTCTTGCGACTTAAACCATCAGCATAGCCAATTGGTAGAGTAGCCGAGCGCATTTCATCCGTTACTTTTTCTGCTCTTCCGTAGCCCACCGTATCGCCAGCTTTAAGCGCGTGCATTTGAGTAATGGTTGTACGAAGCGTACTCACATTTCTGAGCTTATTCTTGATGGGGCTTTCGGGAGCAACGCCATAAAGACTAATGCCCAAACGAACCATATCATACTGTGCTTCTGGGAAGCGAATAATGCCAAACGAGTTACAAATGTGCCGCGTAATTGGATAATTGAAATGGGTAAGAATTCCATTGCTCATTTCCTCAAAACGAGCAATTTGTTGATGCGTGAAAGCGTCTTCACTTTCGTCTTCACTAGTGGCAAGATGAGAGAAAACCGAAGCAATTTGTAACTGCGGGTTGTTCTGCACGCGAACGACAAGCCCGTTAATGTCTTTTTGAGAAAACCCAAGCCTATTCATGCCTGTGTTTAGTTTGATGTGAACCTTGACCGGGCTTTCTAATTGTCCTTTCCGTTTAACGGCATTCTCTAATAATTGCAAAGACCTAATGCTGAAAATTTCTGGCTCAAGACCGTATTGAATCATCGCATCAAAACTTTGCTCTTCTGGACTGATGACCATTATTGGCAGAGAGATTCCGGCCTTGCGTAACTCAATGCCTTCATCAGCATAAGCAACAGCCAAATAACCCACATGATGGAACTGTAGAATGTTGGCAATTTCAAAACTTCCAGAACCATAACCGAATGCCTTTACCATCACCATTAGCTCGGTTTCTGGTTTTACCAAAGACCGAATTAAGTTGAGGTTATGCACCATTGCCCCAAGGTCAATTTCTAGCACAGTCTGGTGTGTTTTATGCTGAATTGTGGAGCTAATTGCTTCAAACCTGAAACTTCTTGCGCCTTTTAAAAGGATGGTTTCGTCATGGAATAAATCATGATGATAGGCTGATAGAAAAGCGTCTGTATCATCAAAGAATTCGTTCGCGCCATCAAACAAGTTTGCCTGACTAGAAATGTGTTTTCCAATGCCAATTAAGCGGTCAACTTTCTTCTCTTTTAGCAGTTGAGCAACTTCAGAATACAGCTCAGAATCGGAACGCCCTGTTTGAAGAATGTCAGATAAAATCAGTGTTCTTTTTGGGTGCTGATGTTGTTGTTGTAGGAAGTCTAACGCAATGGAAATTGATTGTAAATCTGAATTGTAGCTATCGTTAATTACAGAGCAATTGTTAATTCCTTGCTTCAATTCTAAACGCATGGCAACAGGAGCAAGTAACTCCATGCGCTGTGCAATTTCAGCGTTTTCTATACCTAAATGGAGCATAGTTGCCCAACAATGAATGGCGTTTTCTATTGAGGCTTCATCCGTAAATGGGATGGTAATCCGAATAAAATTCTGCTGATAAATTCCTTGAATTTCCGTTTGACCGTCTCGCTTTTCTGTTCGGCCAATTTGTAAGTCGGCACCCGTTTTTCGGCTCCACGCAAAAAGTTTTGGACTAGACTCAAAAGGGTAGTGGTTTAGCTCTTCCTGAATGACTAAATAATCCTTGCAGTAAATGAGCGTATCAACATTTTGGAAGAGGTCTAGTTTTTCTCTTGCTTTTTGATTTGCATCCGAAAAATTCTCGTCATGCGCTTGTCCCAAATTGGTAAAAATGCCAATACTTGGACGAACAATCCTCTCTAGCTTAATCATCTCACCAGGCATGGAAATACCTGCTTCAATAATTGCCAAATCGTTCTCAGATTTCATCCTCCAAACAGACAAAGGAACACCAACCTGAGAATTGTAACTCTTTGGGCTACGTATTATATTGTAAGTGGAATCTAGTAACTGGAAAAGCCATTCTTTAACAATGGTTTTGCCATTACTTCCTGTAATTCCGATGAGCGGATAACTGAATTGTGCGCGCTTGCTAGCGGCAACAACTTGCAAAGCAGACAACGGATTTTCAACCCGAATAAAGAAAGCGTCATCTAGCTTTTCAGAGGCAGAGTAATCGGTAGAAACAACAAATGCTCTAACGCCTTTTTCGTAAAGTGGTTCTATGAAATTATGGCCGTCATGCCTATCGCCAGAAATGGCAAAAAACAAGGATTGCGCGGGTAAAACAACCTTTCGGCTGTCAATGGCTAACTCCTTAATATAAACGTCTTGAAACTCGAACGGACAAGGCACTTCGAGAGCCGAAGCTATTCCCCTCAGCGTTTCCAAATCCGTCATTTATTGTTCCTCTTTAGCCTTCGGCTGATTGGACTGGTTGGCAGTTGCCTTGGTGTAACATGCGCGGCATAATGGCTCGTAGCTGTCTTTTTCGCCTAAGGCTACGAGCGTGTCTTCTTCCGAAAAACGGAAAGAGTGATTGGCCAACTCACCGCAATGCATGCAAATGGCGTGCACTTTTGTAACGTACTCCGCGGTTGCTAGCAAATCAGGAATTGGCCCGAAAGGCTTTCCTAGGTAATCCATATCTAAACCCGCAATTATTACCCGAACACCACTTCCCGCCAACTGATTGCACACATCAACTAGTCCCATGTCGAAAAACTGGGCTTCGTCAATGCCAACCACCTCAACATCATCAGCCAAAATGAGAATGTTAGATGAGTTAGGAACGGGTGTTGACTGAATGGCGTTTGAATCATGAGAAACCACCTCGGTTTCATCATACCTTGTATCAACCGCAGGTTTAAAAATTTCAACCTTTTGCTTCGCGAATTGAGCACGTTTTAGTCGTCTAATCAGCTCTTCCGTTTTACCAGAAAACATAGAGCCGCAGATAACTTCTATCCAGCCTTTTTTACTCGTTTTATGCCGTGAATTCTCTAAGAACATTCGCTTGATTGCGGTCTTTAGATGCTTACTTTTGGCACCTTCAGAAGCAATACAAATCTAAGAACCTGTTCATTCTGTTTGTGTTGAAATGAGAAAGAATGGATTTTTTTGGCAGACGAGACAATTTTGAAGGGAATAGCACCGCTATTGACTGAACAAATTGCTGAAGTAAGCCGAGAAAAGACAAGTTTAAAATCAATATAAACAGAGTTAACAGGTTCTAAACAAAAGCGTTACAGGCTTTACCGTTAAAAAACCCAATAAATGAGTGCATTTTCAGAGCAGTTGAATAAGTTGAATGAGCGAGCACAAGAGTTAAGCAAAACTCCATCAGAGCTTGCGAAAGATGCACTTTTGGCGGATGTTAGGGCGTTTTATGATGAGGTGAAAGCACTAAAGGTCGAGGCGAAAAAAGTGGAACCCAAAAAGGCACCTGCTCCAGCTCCAAAGCCGGTTGAAGTGGCTAAACCAGAACCTGTTGTTGAGGTTGCTCCTGAGCCAGTAAAAGAGACTGTGGAGGAGGCGAAAGCGGAGGTTGCGGAAAAAGCTCCCGAACCCGTGGCAGAAGCTACAGTTGAGAAAGAAGAACCAAAGCCAGTTAAAGAGCCAATGATTGCTGAAGCTAAGGCTGAAGAAGGGGAGAGTGACGAGAAAATCTTGGCGGGTCAGTTCAATAATACGCCATTAAAAGATTTACGTTCTGGCATTCCGTTGAACGAGAAATTCGGCATTATCAGAAACCTATTTAAGGGAAATGCCTCTGATTTTGGCGATGCTGTTTTAAAGCTTAATAATGCCGCAAACGGTGAAGAGATTAGCCATTATATGGACTTGCTTTCGCAACGTTTTGGTTGGGATACTGAAGCAGAAGCTTACAAGAATTTCAGCGGATACGTTGAGCGTAAGAAGCTGACGCTGTAACCTCAAATACGAATACCGATTAGAAGGAAATCGTCAATCTGATCTCCATCTCCCATCCAATCTACAAGTGTTTTTTCGAAGATGGCTTTTTGCTCTTCCATCGGTTTTTGGTGGAGGCTCATGAGCAATTCCTTCAACCGCTTGTAGCCAAACTTCTTCGATTTTTCACCACCAAACTGGTCGGAAACACCATCTGAGAAAACGTAAAATACATCGCCTTTCTTTAAGTCGATTTCATGCAGGTTGTAATGCCGAACATCTTCGTGCATTATTCCTCCAAGGTTAAAATGGTCGCCTTTTGTTTCTGAAAATTCGTTTTCACGAATGTGATACAAATACCTGTTGGCTGATGAAAACAGGAGCTTTTGCTCTTTTTGGTTTATAGCGCATAGCGCAATATCCATCCCATCATGGTTGTCTGTAACGCCATGTTTTTGCTTAAGCGTTACCTGTATTTCATGATGCAGTCTGTTTAGGATTTCATCAGGCTTGGACCGTTGCTCAACGTTTACAATTTGGTTGAGATGATCGTTTCCAATCATACTCATAAACGCTCCAGGAACTCCATGGCCGGTACAATCTACAGCGGCAATAAAACAGGTGTCTTGTTGTTTCGCAAACCAGTAAAAGTCACCACTAACAATTTCCTTTGGGCGGTAATAGACAAAGCTGTTAGGCAAAGCAGATTTAATCTCATCCATAGATGGCATAATCGCATCCTGAATGCGCTTTGCATATTCGATACTTGAAGTTATCTCGTGATTTTTTTCCTCAACAGTTTTCTTCTGTTGTTCGATTTCTTGGTTTTTCTTGTCAAGCGCTTCGTTAGCCTTCTTTTTTGTTCGATAACGACCATAGATTAACAGCAACATAATCAGCGCAAGCACCGAGAACATAATTACCATATTCCGAACCGCAATTTGCTTGGTTAAGCGTAAATCTTGGACTTCTTTTTCTTTTCCTAAAAGTTCAATTTCCCGTTGCTTTTGCTCGGTTTCAAACTTCACTTGCATCTCGGCCAAATCGCGTGTTCCAATAAGACGGTCAAGGCTGTCTTTTACTTTAACGGCAAGTTGCTGGTAATCGTAAGAAGCCTTAAAATCGCCTAGGTCGGCATAGGTTTGAGACAAGTCTTCGAAAACGCTGATCTGATCCTCTGTACTGCCGTAAGTTTTAGCCTCTTTAAGCGCTCTTCTTAAGTACGAAAGCCCCAATTTAGACTGCTTTTTCTCCTTGTAAATTTCTCCTATTGAGCTAAGTGTAATGGTGCTATAACTGTGGTCACCAATTCGCTTTTGCACTTTTTCTGCATCTAAGAAATACACAAGGCTTTTGTCTAAATCGCCAGCTTCTTTGAAGTACGCCCCAAGGTTATTAAGTGTGCTTATTTGGCCTTTGTTATCGCCAATACCTTTCTGTAATGCAAGCGCCTTTTTCGTGCTTTCAAGCGCTTTTTCATTGTTCCCAAGAACCAGATAAACACCACCAATATTGGAGAGCTTTCCAGCCATGGAACTCTTGTCGCCAAGCTCCTCGCTTATCACCAGCGAGTTTTCGTAAAACTCCAATGCTTGGTCAAATTTTTCTTGCTGATAATAGATGTTACCAATGTTGTTAAGCGTGTTCGCCTCGCCAACATTATTACCCAATTGCCTGAATAATTCAAGCGCTTTCAGGAAATTTTCTAACGCTTTTTCTTGGTCTCCGTTACCACGATGTACAATGCCAATATTGTTGTGTGCATTGGCCAATCCAACCTTGTCGCCACTTTGTTCAAAGATTTTAAACGCGTTTTGGTAGTAGGCCAAAGCCCTGCTTAAATCGCCTTGATTTTTATAAACCAATCCAAGGTTGTTAAGCGAACTAGCAATTCCTGATTGGTCGCTAATGTCCTGCCTAATCCGTAACGATTGCTCGTAATTAGAAACGGCATCGGCATACTTTCCTTGCTTCAAATAAACGTTGCCCAAGTTGTTTAGCGATAGCGCTTCGTTCTGCCGGTCGCCACTTTTACGGTCGCTGTCTAACGCCTTATTGTGAAAGGTGAGGCTTTTACCTAACTCCCCTTTTAGACGATTTGCCGTGCCTGTATTGTTGTAAATGTGGCTTATGTGCTTGCTGTTGCCTAAGGTGATGCTCAACCGGAGAGCCTCTTTACTAAGTGCCAGCGATTCGTCTGGATTTATTCGAAGCAATAATTTGCTAGTCTCTACCAACACAGGAATACGATTGGTATCCGCATTTGAATACTTGGTAGCAAGCAAATTCCTCAGGCTATCCACCTGAGCTTGTTGCGCGCTGGAGCCAAATCCGATTAGGACAAAAAACAATAAAGGAAGTGTTTGGCGGATTTTCATGCGATGGACTACCGCCTAAATTTAAAGACGAATTGCCATCAACATTACATCGTCTAGTTGATTGTTGTCTTCACCACGCCAATCATCAAAGGTTTTAATGAGTGCTTGGTGCTGAATATCCATCTCGTTTAGGTGGTTTTCAACTAAGAATTCTCTAACTCGTCTCAGCATAAACTTCTTGCCTTTCGGACCGCCAAATTGATCGGTAATTCCATCTGAAAACAAATAGGCGGTGGAGTTTTCGGTATATGATATCTCATGATTCGTGAAATTCTTGGCCGTCTCATCCGCACAGCTAATTGAGTATCGGTCTCCTTCAATTTCAGTTAATTCTCCATCAACAAAAATGAAAAGAGGGCGCTGGGCACCCGCAAAAAGTAGGCTGTTCTTTTTCCTATCGATTCTAACCAATGTAACGTCCATTCCTTGGTCAGATTCAAACTCCTTGGCGCTTTGCGCGAAAGCCAATTTGATGCCTTTATCCATTTCGTCTAGCACCTTGGCTGGGTCGCTAATCTTCTTCTCAATAATGATTTGATTGAGCAAATCGGAACCAATCATACTCATGAAAGCACCCGACACACCATGACCTGTACAGTCAACTGCGGCCGCCCAAGAAATGTCCTTTTCATGGTACGCCCAGTAGAAATCTCCACCAACAACATCTTTCGGACGGTAGAAAACGAAGTGGCCGTTAAAGGCCGAATTCATGTCGTCCTCGGAAGGAAGAATTGCCTTCTGAATATTACTTGCGTACTCAATACTTTCAGTAATATGTTGATTCTGATGTTCAACAATTTCTTTCTGTTCGCGAAGCTCTTTTGTGCGTTCCTCAACCGTAGATTCCAGGATTTCCTTCTCCTCCAACAGTCGCTTTTCGCGTTGCTTAACGTACAGGAATGTACCTGCCGTAATGGCGATAAAAACGAGTGTTAAAAACCACCATGTTTGCCAAAAGGGAGGGTTAATGCTGAATGAATACTCAATTGGTTCTTCGGAACAAACGCCAGCTCCATTGCATGCTACTAATTTGAAGGTGTAGTCTCCCGGAGAAAGGCTCGGGTAACTCGCTTTAATCTCGTTGCTATAAGGCGTCCAATCGGCTTCATAACCTTCAAGTTTCCACTTGTAACGCACCTTTTCTGGGTAAGAATGATTGATGCCAGTAAAGAAAAAGCGAAGGTTATTATCGGTGTAATTGAGACTTAGATTTGAAGGCAATCCGTTTGGTAACCTCCCATAACCGAGCTCGTTCCAATCAACTGTTTCGTAAGCGAGTTGGAGTTCTGTAAGTGCAGTTTTAGGCGCTTTGCTGTCTGGTTTCAGCTCCGCTGGATTGAGAACAACCATTCCTTTTTCGGTTCCGATAAAAATGGCATCATCAGCAGAAAGCATGGCCGCTTGCTTACAAGAACCACCTAGAAAACCATGGGTTCTTGTGTGGCTTTCAATTCGGAAAGAATCGGCTTCGAAGATTACTCGTTCAACGCCATTTCCGGTTCCGATAAAGAGCTCGTTTTCGTGAAAGACAACCGATTTAACATCGGCATTGCTAAGTCCGCTTTCTTCTGAAATGTGGGTTAAAACACCGTTTCGTTCAACCCAAACACCATCATCTTTTACAGCGTATGCTACGCCTAAATCTGAATGAATTATATCCGTTATCCGCGTTGCAATTTGGGGCGGATTGTGCTTAACTGCCGTTCCATTAGAATACTTGAAAATTGAGCCGTCCTCAGAACCAATTAGCATTGAGCCATCAGCGGCTTTTGTTAATGCGGTAACGTGGTTGGCGTTAAAATCATCAGACAGAAAAACGATTTGAAAATCCATTCCATCAAACGTGCTCAGACCATTTGCCGTACCAATGTAGAGGATTCCGTCATCATCTGTGGCCAAGCAATTGATGTTGTTGTCGGCCAAGCCAAACTCATCAGAATAGATATAAAACTGTTTGCCATCCCATTGAAAAAGGCCACCAAAATCCATGGTTCCAAACCAAAGGTTTCCATCAGAATCTTCGGTAATTGAACTTATTTGATGGTCGTTAATGTCTGGGTCTTCAAAGGCAGAAACAAACCCTAATCCATCAAAAGACAGAACACCGCCAGCTTCGTTCCCGGCCCAAATTCTGCCATTGCTATCTTCAAAAACAGAGCTAGGGTAAACGTCTAACTCTTCGGTAGAAAAGTGATGTTCAAAGGCTAGGTTTTTCACCCGAATTAATCCCGAATTAGTTCCTGCCCAAACATTGTCTTCAGCATCTACAAAGACGGTTTTAATCTCATTTTCTTGCAGGCCATTTATGTCGCTAAGCGCTATAACTTCGGTAGAACCCAGTCGATTCATGCCCATAAACGTACCTAGCCAAACCTCCGTTTTAGAGTTTATAGCTAAATCGTTTACCTGGTTGTTTGATAGGCTGTTTGCACCATTAATGTTGGTAAAAGTCGAACCATTCCAGGCCGTTAGGCCACCAAGGGTTCCTATGAGAATTTTATCATTAGAATGCCCAAAACTGGTTATGTAATTATTGATTAATCCGTTGCCTCCGTGAAGGTGTTCTACGCTAGAATTAGAAAGCATATTAATTCCGGCACCGTAAGTTCCGAGCCACATTTTCCCGCTTTCATCCTGCGTTATTGCTTGAATGTTGTTTGATGCGAGGCCGTCATCTTTTGTAATCGATTTCCAGTTTTGTTCCTCAGACACGGAAACCCCGCCAAATGTGGCAATCCATATTCTACCATCAGAATCTTGGAAAACATCATGCACCTCATTGTTGGCTAGGCCATCTGATTCAGAGATTGTTTGAATGGAATTTGAGCTGATGATAGAGACTCCAGCAGATTGATGTCCAACCCAAATTCTACCTTGTTTGTCGCAGAAAATGGCAGAGCAAATGTTCTCCCCTAAGCCATCTTTTTCACGATAGTTAACGAAGGAGTTTCCGTCAAATCGGCTAACTCCTGAGTTGGTTGCAACCCATAAGTACCCTTTTTCATCTTGGGCAATATCGTTTACCTGAATTCCAGCAAGCCCCGTTTCGCGGTTGTGTACCACAAAGTCGTAAACCTGCGCTTTCGTGCTCGTTAGAGTGCCAAAACAGATAAAAGCAAGTAAGATTAAACGTATCGTTCCCTTCACAAACATCCCGCTAGGATTAATTCCCGTGCAGGCGAATACGTAATTCTCGCAGATAAGTTCCGATTATCTCTTCGAGAGGAACTCTTTAAACCAAAGACCAGAATCTTTTACTGTTCGTTTTTGTGTTTCAAAATCGATGTGCACCAAGCCAAAACGTGGGTGATATCCTTCAGCCCACTCAAAATTATCCATCAATGTCCAACAGAAATAACCTTGCACATTAACGCCTTCTCGCTTGGCGCGAAGTACGTTTCTTAAATAGTCTTGGTAGAATTTTTTACGCTGATGGTCATGAACGAAATCACCTTCAACCACATCTGGGAAAGCACTGCCGTTTTCTGTAACGATAATCTTGTCAATCTTCTCGTATTTATCGAAGTACTTCAGCATTTTATAAATGCCTTCAGGATAAACCTCCCACTTCATTTCGGTGATTTCTGGCCGCGGTTTTAGATTCTTAGGAGCAATCGGGTTTCCGGCCATCCAAGGAATAATTCCGTTGGATTTGGTTACCATTCTTGAGTAATTCTGAAGACCATAAAAGTCAAAATCAAATTCAACGCGCTTCATATCTCCGTCCATAATGTACTTCTCCATTTTTCGGAGCATTGGCAAATCCTCCATCGGATAACCTAAACCTTGTGGCGGTTCTATGTAAAGACGGTTTACAAGCGCATCAAACCTTTTAGTGGTTTTATCGTGCCGTTTTTTCTCATTCACAGGGTCAATTGGCGAACAGCTAAATGTGGTTCCAACATTTGCATCAGGCACGTTTGCTCTAATTATTCTTCCTCCGTCTGCCTGACACATGGTAGAATGATGCGCTGTTGGAAGAAAGTTCTTGGGCCACATTTTACCCGGAGCGTGCATTCCAAGCATGTAGCCAACAATGGTGAAAGAAGCTTGCTCGTTCATTACCATCCAATTCTTCACCTTGTCGCCATAGGTTTTGGTAATTAGGCTCGAATACTCTTCAAACCAACCCGTTATATCACGGTTTTGCCAGCCTCCTTTGTCTTCTAAAGCTTGCGGTAAATCCCAATGGTAAAGCGTTAGCCACGGCTGAACACCTTGTTCTAAACAAGAATCAATAACGCGATGGTAGAAGTCGATTCCTTTTTGGTTTACCTGCCCAATTCCATTGGGTAGTACACGCGACCAAGCGGTTGAAAAACGGAACACATCCATGTTCATGTTTTTCACCATGCCAATATCTGAATGGTAGTTGTTGTAGAAATCGCAACTCACATTTCCATTCTGGTTCTTATGAATGTTGCCCTTCTTTTGGGAAAAGGTATCCCAAATAGATGGCCCTTTCCCGTCAGCATTCCAAGCGCCTTCAATTTGGTAAGCAGCTGTTGCCACTCCCCACAAGAAATCTTCGCCAAAATCGATGGCTTTGTAGCTAACGTTCTCTGGTAATGTTACTCCAGAAACGTATGGCGCAAGTGCCATTCCAGCACCAGCAATCATGAATCTTTTTAAGGCTTCCCGTCTTTTCATCTATTCTTGTTGAAATCCCTTCAAAAATAGGCTTCTGAATGTGGAAATGGCGGTTTGAAAGGCCTAATTTTGTCACCAAATTATTCGGCTATGAAATTCGGTGTTGTTGTATTCCCTGGGTCAAACTGCGATCAGGATATGATTTATGTTCT
>JBMYXX010000044.1:0-14259 GCA_049608805.1 Flavobacteriales bacterium
GCAACAGAGACTTTTATCTCACCAGCAACCAGCAAGGCGGTACAGATTTTAAAATGGTGGAAAAGATTGGCGGCCCAATATTCCCCCTATTCTCCAAAATGCTTCCTTCCTTTGATGAGGCTTTTGATCAATATGCTGCCGACCTTAAAGCAGAAGCCGAAAGCGCTTAGATTAGGTTGAATAGAATCGCTTCGGCTCTATCATATAGAATATTCACCAACTCACTAATTATCAATTTGCAATGGAAAAAAGAACAAAAGACAATCCCTGGAAACTAAAAACTCCTCCTGGAACATCAGAATACGAAATGTGGCTAGATGAAAAAGATGGAGTTGAAATTATTGTCTGTAAAGTGGGTAAAACCATTTTACACTATGATGCAAGAGCCATTAACGATTTACATAAAATGCTTTTAGACCATGGCGATTGGATGGAAATGGGCAGCAAAGACGAAAAGCCAGCAACAAAGCCAGGAACGGTAGAAGATTGGGCTAGGTCAGAGGACAATCCAATTGGCGGATGGTACGGACTGAAGAAAAACTTCCGAGGTAGGTTTGGTATGTACATGCCGCCATTAATGGAAGAGCTAGGTTTATGTGAAATTGAGCACAACGCCCGTAACAATAGAATGCGAGCCATCTAGTTCAACAGAACCAGTCAACGTAAACAGTTAAGGTTGCTTTGCTGGAATCTCTCCAAACTCGTACCACGACTCTCTAAGACGGGTTATGCCCAACATTCCTATTCGAAAATCGGCATGAATGGTAACATTCGGGTTCTGCTTGTATTGTTTCATAAAGCGCAATGGTAATTGGCGTGTTTCTGGCCATTCCGTTAACAATTCATTATCAACCTCTACCCAAGCTCTGTTTTCAAACAAATCTGGATAGGCAGATTCCACCTTGGCCGCTTCTTCCCAACTGTAAATAGGAATAATTGCATCGGCAACCAACGCTCCAGCATAAAGTGCTGGACCACCTCCCAAAAACACAAATGCCATATACATCTGCATTTCCATGGCCTTAAATTTTACTACTGGTCGATAAAAAACGGCCGCGGCAATAAGGCAGAAAGTAAAATAGTATGCCCATCCATCAATTGGTAAACCTGCATCCAATGTAAGTGCAGCAATAAAACCGGGAGAAACAAAAATGGAAACCAACAGTAGAGTTAAACTCCAATGCCAGGAATGGTGGGTGTAATCTTTGCTCGATGCCTTCGGGAAATTGGCACCTGTTCTTTTACCCAAAGAGGTTACTGCCGTTTTGGTTAAAACCCTTTGCCTAGGTTCCAAAGGAAACTGGTTTAGCAGGTAACATGTATGTGCAAACAGAACTGGTTCTTGTCGGTAAAATTCAACCGGCCGTTCTACAAAATTCTCCATACAAACAGCAAAAAACTCATGCATATTGGTTTTTCCGTAAGCACGAATAAAGCTGTTGTCTGATTCCGTTTTCCTGATTTCAGCTTCGCGCAGCCACGTGTTGAGATAAAATGCAAAACGCTCTTTTGCTGGCGAACCTTTAATGGTATCAATCTTTAAGGCATGCGCCATTTCATGCACCGCCAAATGAAGTCCGTCTTTCTCATCTTCTATGCCCGAAAGCACACTATCCCAAGCCAAGTACATGGTACCGTTCTCGGAGGTAAGACCTTTAGCATACTGCTTAATCATTGGCGTGTAAAACGCACTGGTAGAGATATGAATTGTATGCAAAATGGGAATGAGATATTGCTCAAATCCAAACGTGAGTTTTACAGCTGCAAAAGCCACAGTTAGCTTAATTTTCATGGTGATTTCTAAACCATGACCAATGAATTCTTTATCGGCCGCAAAGGCCAAAACACGATGCATGGTTTTGGCTTTCATATCTACCGATAGACCACGGTAGAACTCCGAATTCTTAGATAGAATTGAATTGTAATCTTCAAACTGAGAACGAGATATTCTGGTGCGCCACTTTACGCGGTTAAAAAAGAAATCTCTGGCCATTTCCATTGGCCCAGACTCCTTAAATGCTATTCGTTCTGGCTGGCGATTCACGCTTACTGTTGAAATTCTTGTTTGCTAAAGTAATAGATGACCAAACCAACAGTTTAGTCTTTCAATAAATGCATCTTTGCAAGTCAAGAATTACAGACAAATGTACCCTACTCTTTACGACCTTGTAAAAGACCTTTTCGGACTAGAAATAGGTTTTTTCAAACTCATTCAAAGTTTTGGAATGATGGTGGCTTTAGCCTTTACGGCAGCTAGCATGAACCTTACATCAGAAGTAAAAAGGAAAACTGATTTAGGCCTTATATCAACAACAACTAAACGTGTTTGGGTTGGCAAACCTTCTTCGGTTTTTGATAAACTGATTTCTGCAATTGTTGGTTTTCTAATCGGTTATAAACTCCTAGGAATTGCCCTTGAATTCGACTTGGTTGTTCTCAACCCTCAGGATTACATCCTATCAGCGCAAGGAAACTTGCTGGGTGGTTTATTGGGAGCTGCACTATCTGTAGCAAGCAGAATTTGGGAAGACCGCAAAGAGGCTCATATTGAAGAGAAAGAAATAGATGTAATTGTAAAACCGTCTGAACACGTTGGAACCATTACCATTCTCGCAGCTGTTTTCGGAATTGGTGGCGCCAAGATTTTTCACAATCTAGAAAACTGGGATGAGCTTATGGCCGACCCTGTTGGTTCGCTTCTTTCTTTTAGCGGGATGTCTTTCTTAGGTGGATTTATCTGTGCTACAATTGCAATTGTTTACTACGCACGCAAAAACAAAATTCCTGTTATGCATTTAACAGATTCTGCTCTTCCTGGTCTAATGCTAGCTTACGGAATTGGCCGTATTGGTTGCCAAGTTGCTGGAGATGGCGATTGGGGAATTCCTAACGATGCTCCCAAACCAGAATGGATGAGTTTTCTGCCCGATTGGACATGGGCCTACAACTACCCAAATAACGTTCTTGGCATTGACTTAAAATTAGATTTCATGAGCAAAGGGTACACCAGCCTAACTGGCTACGCTTGGCCAACACCTATTTACGAAACGGCCATGGCGCTGGTCATTTTTGCGTTTCTATGGAGCATGCGAAAGCGATGGGCAATTCCTGGTCAGCTGGCCTCTTGGTACTTACTTCTTTCTGGCATAGAAAGACTTGTTATTGAGCAAGTTAGAATCAATAATGAGTATGATATTCTGGGCGGAATTACACAAGCTGAAATCATTTCAACAGTGCTAATATTACTTGGTTTAGCTGGCATTTTCAGCATCAAGAAAATTGGTCCAAAATTGGCTAAATACTGATGAGTTTAAATTCAGAACAACTCAAACAACTGAGCTTAGAAGTTGAGAAAGTTGCTCGTTCTGCCGGACATTTTATTCTTCAAGAAAGAAAGGCTTTTTCCGCAAAAAAGGTTGAAAAGAAAGGCCACAACGATTTCGTTTCTTACGTAGATAAAGGCGCAGAAAAATTAATCGTCTCAGGATTAAAAAACTTACTTCCTGAAGCTAGTTTCATCGCAGAGGAAGGAACCGAAAAAGAGGATGAAAATCCGTTGAAATGGGTAATTGACCCGTTGGATGGAACCACTAACTTCATACACGGAGTTCCAACATTTGCTGTTAGCATAGCTCTTGTGGTTGACAAGGAACCGTTGGTTGGCGTTGTGTATGAAATCAATCAAAACGAAATGTTTTCGGCATGGAAGGACGGTGGCTGTTATCTGAATGGCGAGGCCATTTCTGTTTCCGACACTAACACGGTTGCCGAATCTTTGATTGGAACAGGTTTCCCGTATTACGATTATCACTTGCTAGACGAATACCTAGCTTTGTTTAAGCATCTCATGCAGCACTCCAGAGGTTTGCGAAGACCGGGTTCGGCTGCTACCGATTTAGCTTATGTCGCTGCAGGTAGATTCGATGCTTTTTACGAATACAGCCTAAGCCCGTGGGACGTAGCTGCTGGCGTTCTACTTGTTCGCGAAGCAGGAGGAACCGTTTCTAATTTCAATAATGGAGATGACGCCATTTTTGTAAAGGAGATTATTGCTGATAATGGTAAAATTCACAATGAACTATTCGACCTTGTGAGTAGTTTTATGACATGACCCGATTCCTACTCGCAACACTATTTGCTTTTCTATTTCTCTTTTCACATGCTCAAGACAGCGCAAGCGTAGAAGTTGATTCTTTAGCAGAAGTTGAGGAGAAAATTGCAGCAGATTCCTCCATCAAACGTGTTTACAAATTTGATGTAAAAGAAGAAATTGGTCCGCCCATTTGGCGCAAAATGCAAAAGGCATTTGAAGAGGCCAACGAATGGAATGCTGATTTAATCTTACTACACATGAATACGTATGGCGGCATGGTGACTCATGCAGATTCCATGCGGACGAAAATCCTCAACAGCAATATTCCAGTTTGGGTTTTTATCGACAATAATGCGGCATCGGCTGGAGCGTTAATCTCTATTGCCTGCGATAGCATTTACATGCGTAACGGTGCAAATATTGGTGCAGCAACCGTGGTAAACCAAGAAGGCGCACAAATGCCAGACAAGTACCAAAGCTATATGCGAAGTACCATGCGCTCAACTGCCGAAGCCCAGGGCAGAAATCCAGACATTGCCGAAGCCATGGTTGACGCGTCTCTTTATGTTGAAGGCGTAAGCGATTCAGGAAAAGTCATCACGTTTACTGCCAAGGAAGCAATGGAATTTGGTTTTTGCGAAGGAATGCATGAATCGGTTAAAGATGTTTTAGAATCGAACGGTTATCCAGAATACGAGCAGAAAACGTATCAGGTAACTGGTTTAGAAACGTTTATTGGTTGGATGGTAAATCCAGCGGTAAGCGGAATCCTAATCATGATAATTATTGGCGGGATTTACTTTGAGCTTCAATCTCCAGGCATTGGATTTCCCATTGCGGCAGCAATAACTGCAGCCCTACTCTATTTCACACCTCTTTACTTAGAAGGACTTGCCGAAAACTGGGAAGTGGTTCTTTTTCTGGTTGGAATAATACTGGTTGCGGTCGAAGTGTTCGTGCTTCCAGGTTTTGGTGTTGCTGGTATTTCGGGTGCCGCATTTATCATGACCTCGTTAATTCTTAGCCTCGTTGGTAACGTTGGTTTCGACTTTGACTTTGTGATGCCAACTCAAGTGATTAACGCTTTCTTAACCGTTATTCTGGCTACTGTAGGTGGTTTCTTTGGATCTATCTACCTCGCAAAGCGTTTCATTGCAACTAGCATGATGAGTTCAATGGTGCTTTCCGCAGTTCAGAATAGAGAAGATGGCTATGTTGGAGTAAACCAAGCAGAAAGCGAGTTGATTGGTAAAACGGGGATTGCATCTACCGTTCTCAGACCTGCTGGTAAAGTTTCTATTGAGGATGATGTTTATGATGCCACCGCCCTTACTGGATATATTGAGAAAGGCGAATCTGTGGTAGTTGTGAAATACGAAACTGCACAATTGTTTGTGAAAAAAGCGTAAACAAAAAAGGCCTTCTCAAGTTGAGAAGGCCTTTCAATATAGTCCTGTAAATCGGTTAAATTCTTCTTCCGATTCCGAATATCTTCAACTCAACAACCCACTTGTTAAGCTCTCTTTGGTTGTACATGTACAACTCAATCTTAACCTTCTTCCCTTTCTTGTTTTCTTTCATGATGAATTTCTTGAACTCAGTGTCTTCAAGAAAAATATCGTTGGTTTTATCCTTTTCAGAAGTTACCCATCCATCGCCCAAGCATTCAGTTAATGCTTTCTTCATTTTAGAATAAGTGGACTGCAATTCAGGAGAAATGAACTTGCCTTCTCCCAAATAAGTAGTTGCTTCTGGATAAAGTTCATCCGCAGTAATTAGCATTTCGGCACCGTCCTTAATCATAACGGTAGATTTCAGGTACTGCTTAGGAACTCCTCTTATCTCTAAAGATGTTTCTTCTCCTCTAATTTCTTTGAAATATTCTTGAGATGAATCCACAACTTTCTTGAGGCTTTCACACATTGCATCACCTTGAGCCATAGCTCCGATTGGCAACACAAATGCAAGCATAAGTCCGAGTAAATAGGTTTTCATTGATTTAGGTCGTTTTAATGAGTCGATAAAGTTAAAAATTGAACTGCTTGTTGCAAGGCAAGAAACATGCCAGCAAGCACTTTGGTTATTTAGACAATAAACGAGTCATTCCATCCGCTGCTTTTCCGTAATCAGGATTCAACTCTAGCGCATAAGCATATTCTCTCTTGGCTCTAGAAACATCTCCTCTAGCCTCATAGCACAAACCTCTCATGTAAATGGCCTGGTAATACTTAGGATTAACCTGAACCGCCTTATCGAAATTGACAAGCGCCTCTTTATACAACTGTAAATACTGATACTGAATGTAGCCCATATTGAAATAGGCAGACTGATAAGCACTATCTATCTCCAAAATACGAGTGTACGTTTCTAACGCATCGTTCAATTTATCGGAATCTTGATAGTGTAAACCCAGCGCATAAAGCGCGTCAACGCCCTCTGGTCTAATATCTAACGCACTCTTCAAATAGGCTTCAGCCAATTGATTTCCCATGGCCCAGTGCAAAACACCTAACTCCACATAAGCATCGTAATTATCTGGGTTTTCTGTAACTGCTTCTAGGTAATTCTGAACTGCTTTTGCCGTATCTCCCAATTCTTTAAAGCACAGTGCCTTAATAACAAAAGGTCTGTCATCGTGCACATCTAAACGCAACATTTCGTTGGCGTAGTTAATGCTTTTCTGATGATTACCGAGGTACAATTCGAATTGCGCCAAGCGATGAAGTGGCTCTTTATAATCTGGCTGAATGTTATTCGCTTTCAGCAAGGCGTTCTTGCATTTGCTAGGCTCATTCATCCTAAAATAGACATCCGAAATGGTGAGGTAAAACTCCGCAATTGTACTATCAAGAAGCAGAGCCCTTCCAACATCCGCTAACGCGAAATTGGTCTCATCTACCTTCAAAAAGACTTTGGCTCTCTCGTGCAGAAGTTTTGCATCGCTTGGATTAGCGTCAATCAATTTGGTTAAGCTGTCGAGCGTTGCCATTTCCAACACTTCAGGCTCTGCCTCAATTGGCTCTACAATCGCTGTCTCCTTTTCAGGTTTAGGCTGTGTATCGCAACTTGAAAAACCAACTAATGCAGCACCAACTATTGCAAAAACCTTTCTCATTCTGCTGGCTCCGAAACAACACCGTTAATGGCATCCTTAATTAGCCCTTCAAGCTCTTCGCTAAGTTCAGGATTATCTAAAAGAAGCTCCTTAACCGCATCTCTTCCTTGGCCTAATCTGGTTTCGCCATAGCTAAACCAAGAACCGCTTTTCTTCACTATTCCGTGGTCAACTCCAAGGTCAATGATTTCACCAACTTTAGAAATACCTTGACCATACATAATGTCAAATTCAGCTTTTCTGAATGGTGGAGCAACTTTGTTCTTCACCACTTTTACTCGCGCTCGGCCTCCAATAATAGCGTCTCCACTTTTAATCTGCCCTGCTCTTCTAATATCTAGTCTTACCGAAGAATAGAATTTCAATGCGTTACCACCCGTAGTTGTTTCAGGGTTTCCGAACATCACCCCAATTTTCTCTCTCAATTGGTTAATGAAAATGCAAACACAACCTGTTTTGCTAATAGTTCCTGTAAGCTTTCTCAATGCCTGAGACATTAACCTTGCTTGAAGACCCATTTTGCTATCTCCCATTTCGCCTTCAATCTCGGCTCTTGGTGTAAGTGCTGCAACAGAATCAATTACAATAATATCGATGGCTCCAGAACGAATAAGATTCTCTGTAATCTCGAGTGCTTGCTCTCCATTATCCGGTTGTGAGATAAGTAAGTTGTCAATATCAACACCCAGCTTTTCAGCGTAAAAACGGTCAAAAGCGTGCTCAGCATCAATCATTGCAGCAATACCACCCTTCTTTTGTGCCTCTGCAATGGCATGAATGGCCAAAGTTGTTTTACCAGAAGATTCTGGTCCGTATATCTCAACAATTCTTCCTTTAGGGAAACCGCCTATGCCTAAGGCTACATCTAGCCCAATAGACCCTGTTGGAATTACATCTACATCCTCCACGGCTGTATCTCCCATTCTCATAATGGCACCCTTACCGTGTGCTTTCTCTAACTTATCCATGGCCATTTGAAGGGCCTTTTTCTTTTCTGCTTGTACGTCTTTAGCCATAATTTCTCTTTTTCTAGGTTCTATATTACTCGCCCAATTCTTCAAGAATTTGAGCGGTGTGATCTTTCGTTTTTACTTTGAGTATTACGCTTTCCAAAATGCCATCTGCACCAATTACAAAAGTGGTTCTATGTATTCCATCATATTCCTTTCCCATAAACTTTTTCAATCCCCAAACGCCATAAGCTTTGATGATTTCAAGTTCGGTATCGGCCAAAAGCGTGTATGGTAAGTTGTACTTTCCAATGAACTTTTGATGACGGGCTTCGCTATCGGCAGAGACGCCAATTACTTCGAATCCTTTTGATTGCAATTCAGAATAATTTTCACCCAAATTGCAAGCCTCGGCCGTGCAACCAGGCGTCATGTCTTTGGGATAGAAAAACATAATAACTCGCTTTCCTTTGAAGTCAGTTAGCGAAACTGTTTTTCCGTCCTGATCATTTCCAGAAAAATCTGGCGCTTTATCTCCTTTCTTAAGCGTTACAATACTCATTGAGTTCTAAATCGTTCGTTTGGTGGGAAAACAAAGTAACGATGTTTAGGTTCGTTTTGCACCCATATCGCTACCAAGTTTTCCACTTTGATTGCAAGTCTAAAGGGCCAGAACGTAATGTATTTACGGTGTAACTTTCTTCAACTTAAATCATGAAGATAACGCCTTAAACAATAGCTATCAGCATTACTTTTTACTTGCTTTCCTTGGCCAAGTAAAAACAACTGTGGCTTGCACAACGCTGGAGTCAAAAGATGTTTGAACCGCGTTATCGACAATAGTTTCGTCCTCACTAGAGTCATTAACAAACCTTCTTGCAAAATAGATGTTTGGCGAAACGTTAATACCGACCATTATTAGGTTGTGAACCTTAACCTGTACCCCACTATTAAGCACAACTCCTATCTGTAGCACTGTTGAGGAAGCGGTTTGATCATCTATAAATTGGGCGTGAAAGTCGGTAACTCGGCTAGCATAACTAACACCAATCATTCCATCAATTCCAGTATAAGTAAACACTTTTGGATGCAGTCTAAACCTGAATTCAAATCCAACCACCAAATTCCCAACAAAGTCGGTATTGCGATACTTGTAGTTTGCACTTGACGAAAATGATTCTGAATACTGATTAAACCCAATGTTGGCTAATCCCAGTCTAAAAAATCGATTTTCCTTAACTTCCTTTTTGTAAATGACTCCAAATCCCAATCCCCCGTTTTGATAAGAAAGCGCCAAAATTGCCTCATTTGTTAAGGGACGGCTGTCTTTCTTTAAATCATCCTTAGTGGTTGGTGAATTATTGGTTTGAGCTAATCCGTTATTACTTGATAATACAGAAAGCAGAAGTCCTAAAAGGGCTAGTTTAAATATTCGCATAGTTCCTAGTTTCCAAACAATGTACGGATTTTATCCACGTTGTTGAAAATACTTACACCATTCAGTCAAACCACATTTCTCACACTTTGGTTTGCGGGCTAAACAAGTATATCTGCCATGCAGAATGAGCCAATGATGGGCCGTTGCAATATGCTCTTTTGGAATATGCTTAACCAATTGTTGCTCTGCTGCCAGTGGAGTTTTGGCATTTGTAGTAAGACCTAACCTTTCAGAAACCCGAAAAACGTGTGTGTCAACTGCCATTGCTGGCTTATCGTACACAACAGAAGCAATTACGTTGGCCGTTTTTCTACCAACACCCGGCATTTTCTGCAATTCTTTAATGTCTGATGGAACCACATTCTTAAAATCGTTGTGCAGCATTTTGGCCATTCCAACCAAATGTTTAGCCTTATTGTTCGGATAACTGACGCTTCTTATGTACTGAAACACTTCATCCGAAGAGGCCTCAGCCAAAGACTCAGCCTCAGGAAATCTGTCAAACAAAGCTGGTGTTACTTGATTAATCCGCTTATCTGTGCACTGCGCAGACAGAATAACCGCCACAAGCAGTTCATACGGATTCGAATAATTCAATTCTGTCTCAGCAACAGGCATTTCCTTTTGGAAGTACTCAATCACTTTTTCAAAACGCTCCTTTTTTCTCATGAGCGTCAAATGTAATTATTGGTCGGATGTTAGATATTCTTCAACCGTTTTATCGGTGTAAAGAACAAGCACTTTTTCTATGGTTTTTTGTGCCATTTTTTTGGACTGAAAAACGGGGTTTGAAACCGGGGTTTTATCAACCGCTTTTTCACCCTTTAAAAGCCAGTCTGATGATACATCTGAGAAAGCATTTAGGACCTTTAAAATAAAATCTAAACTTGGCTTATTTCTGCCAGATAAAATGTGACTTATTGCAGAGCGTTGCACTCCAATTTTGTCGGCCATTTGGGATGACGAAAGGCTGTGGTCTTCCATCACTTTTTTAACTCTTTCCGTAATCGCCTCCATCAGATTACAAATGTAAACCAATAAGTCTTCAATTCACATCAGGCCTGCAATGAATGACTACTGTATTTGAGGCAAATACTTAAATCAACAATCAACTTAAATTAATATAATAAATTGATTTACAAGTTTTTAAGAAATATTAATTTACGATCGTAAATTTTGAAGCAGAATCAACCGATTTACGGATGTAAATTAGCAACAATTGTAATTCCTGGAAGCCTTTATGCCTTGATTTCTCCGCCAGAAACAGGAAAAACTTTAACCCCTTTATGACCTTTTAGCAGCGCTGCCACGCGCTCTGGATGCGTGTCGGTAATCAGTATCTGACCGTAGTCTTTTCCGCCTACCAAATTCAGCAACTGCCCTACCCTTTCGTCATCCAATTTATCGAAGATATCATCGAGTAAAAGCAACGGTGTAAATCCACACTTTTCATGCATCACTTTATACTGTGCAAACTTGAGCGAAACAAGGGTAGATTTTTGCTGTCCCTGAGAGCCAAATTTCTTCAACGGAAACCCATCAATTTTCAGTTCCAAATCATCCTTATGTATTCCAACAGTGGTATAAGTTGACTGACGGTCTTTAGCAACACTACCTTTCAGCAACTCATACATCTCGCCATCTAACATTTGCGACTTGTAGGTCAGCTCAATTTCCTCACCCGAACCAGCTATTGACTTGTAATTCTCCGTAAAGGCCAAAATGAACTCATCAAGAAACACTTTACGCTTTTTATACACCTCTTGGCCAAGCGAAGCCAACTGAACATCCCAAACATCTAAATCGGTTTCTGAAAACGTTCTGTTCTCAAAGAAGTATTTGAGCAGGGCATTCCGCTGTTGAAGTGCCTTATTGTACTTAACCAATGTTGCGAGGTATTCACGGTCCATTTGAGATATGACCGAATCGAGAAATTTCCTTCGCAGTTCGCTACCTCCGTTTATAATGTCTGCATCTGTAGGAGCAATAACCACTATTGGAAATTGACCAACATGGTCCATCAATCGCTTATACTCTTTCTTGTTCTTTTTAAACTGCTTTTTCCCTTCTCGCTTTAAGGCACAATGAATTTGATACTCTTCAGAGTCTTTTTCAAACGTTCCGCCAAGCACAAAAAAAGGCTGGTCGCGCTTTATGTTCTGACTATCTACGGAATTAAGGAAGCTTTTGCAGATGGATAAATAATGAACAGCATCTAGAATAGTTGTTTTGCCTGAGCCATTATTCCCAACAAAACAATTGAACTTGGGGCCAAGCTCAACATCCGCCCCTGCGATATTCTTAAAATTTATGAGCGATAACTGTTTTAAATGCATGGCCTTTCTGTAAAGCAAATGTATGGAATGAGCAAGTTGGAGATTGCTTGATTTACGAACAAAACACTGAAACTAATTAACCATTTGCACTAGGATAATGGCGACATCCTGCTCTTTTTACAGATACAACACCTCGATGGCCATTGTACTGTTGTCCGCCTGTCGAATGCGCACGGGCAGCCTCCGAAATAAGCACCGAAATTTAGCTTGCTTTTTTAGTTGCAATTAGGCACGTTTTTGAATTGATTTTATGTCTATTTTTGCGCTTCGAAAAATTCGAAAATGGCGAAGAAAAATAATACACCAGAGCAAGACGAAGTAATTGTTGATGTTGAACAGGTTTACTCTAAAACCGAGGATTTCATCAACGAAAATCAGAACATAATTCTAGGTGTTATTGGTGGTTTAATTGCAGTTGTTGTGCTTGTTTTTGCATACAACCGAGTTTATCTAGAACCACTTGAAGAAGAAGCTCACGGACAAATGTTTATGGCCGAAGCTTACTTTGAAAAAGACAGTTTTAACCTAGCCTTGGAAGGTGACGGTAACTACTTAGGCTTCTTAGATATTGCTGATGAATACAGCAATACTTCGGCTGGAAATTTGGCGCATTATTATGCTGGAATTTGCTACTTGAGAAGCGGTCAGTACGAAGATGCAATTACTGAATTAGAAAGTTTTGATGGCGCTGGCGAAATGCTTGAAGCTGTTGCTCTTGGTGCCATTGGCGATGCTAACATGGAAATGGATGATGCTGATGAAGCATTAAGCTATTATGAGAAAGCGGCAAAATCGAGCGAAAACAATTTCAGCACGCCTGTTTACCTTCAAAAAGCTGCTTTTGCAGCTGAGAAAACTGGTAATTACGATAAAGCAATTGACTATTACACTCAGGTAAAAAAGGACTTCCCAACCACAAACGAGGGAAGAAATGCTGAGAAGTACATTGCTCGTGCAGAAGCAAACTTGAACTAGTTTGGCCTCCGCTTTAAAAAACCTTTCTTCTTATGATGCGGCTAAGGTTCCTTCTGCCGAAGGGATGAAGTTTGCAATTGTTGTAAGCGAGTGGAATACGGAAATTACCGAAGCTCTTTACAATGGTGCTAGGGATACGTTCCTGAAATTTGGAGCGTCTTCTGAAGACATAATTAGAAGAGACGTTCCCGGAAGTTTTGAACTAACACTTGGCGCGCAGCTTATGGCTGAGCGAAAAGAGTTTGATGCCGTCATCTGCATTGGAGTGGTTATTCAAGGTGAAACAAAGCACTTTGATTTCATCTGCGAAGCAGTTGGACAAGGAATCACCAATTTGAATATCAAATACAACTTGCCCGTGATTTTTGGAGTTCTTACTCCCAATACAATGCAGCAAGCCCTAGACCGTGCAGGTGGTGTTCATGGCAATAAGGGAGATGAAGCTGCTATTACAGCTATAAAAATGGCTGCGCTCAAAAAAGAACTTGAAGGCTAAATGGGGTTCGGAAGAGTTGTTCTGTGCATCATTTTTCCTCCGCTTGCCGTTTTAGACAAAGGCTGTGGCTCAATCTTAATCACATTAATTCTTACGTGCTTAGGCTGGATTCCGGGTGTGATTGCTGCCTTGGTAATTAACAACAATCCTAAGAACTAGTACAGTACTCTAAGCTTAATCGTGTGGTCAATGCGCTTAAGTTCATCAACTACATCAGAATTATATTCTTTATCGATGTCGGTAACGAGGTAACCGATTTCTGAATTCGTTTTAAGGTATTGCCCCACAACATTGATGTTAAATCTTGAAAAGATGTTGTTGATTCTGGCCATAATGCCTGGAATGTTGTTGTGAACATGAAGCAATCTGTGTGCTCCCTTCACTTCTGGCACGCGAATACCAGGAAGGTTTACGCTAGCAAAACTATCTCCCGTATTAATGTAATTGACCAACGCTTCAGGTACGTAAGCCGCAATATTTCGTTGCGCCTCCATGGTACTTCCACCAACATGCGGAGTTAGAATTACATTATCCATCCCCGTAAACGGAGAAGTAAAAGGCTCATCATTAGACTTTGGCTCAACCGGAAAAACATCAATTGCCGCTCCGCGAATCTTCCCCGAAACCAATGCCGATTTCAAAGCTTCTAAATCGACTACTTTTCCACGTGCTAGATTAATGAACACGGCTCCGTCCTTCATCCAACCCAACTCCTTTGCGCCAATTATCCCTTCATTTTCCGGGTTTCCATCAACATGAAGTGAAACAACATCAGCCTTTTTCATCAACTCTCGGAGCGTGTTTGCTTTTTGGGCGTTTCCAAGTGCTAGTTTCTCTGCTGTATCGAAGTAAAGAA
>JBMYXX010000045.1:0-14100 GCA_049608805.1 Flavobacteriales bacterium
TAGTAAATGCGTTTCTAATTAGTTGTTTTCTAAAACCACCTTCATTTGGATTTTAGCATCCATGGCGTTGAAGAGCGTGTTTATGTATTCGGTTTGTGCTTGAATCAATTGGTTTTCGGCAGTAGTAAGCTCCATGCTTGTTGCCAATCCTTCTTGATATCTAATCAGCGTTTTCTCCTTGATTCTGGTAGCCAAAGCAATGTTCTTATCGCTGGTTTCCAGTTGCTCTAATGCAGAAGTGAAATCGCTTTTTGCTGTGATGGCTTGTAACTTCAGCGCTTGCTCAGTATCTGCCAATCGGTTCTTCACCTTCTGTTGCTCTAATTTGGCTTTGTTGATGCTGGCCAATCCACCCAAGTTATCCCATATCGGAACACTCAATTTTACTCCCCAAAGCGTTTGTGGGTACCACGATTTATCGAAATCGAAAAAGTCAAACTCGTCTCGGAAAGCTTGATGTTTGTAATCGAAGAACGCGTTTAATCTAGGGTAATACTTGGCCTCTTGCAGCTTTACCAAGTAGCCGTGCATTACAACATCTTGCTTAATAAGGTCGTACTGAAGATTGTCTTCCAAGTCCAACTCCATCGCCATTAACTCCTCATTCGATTGAAGTCCCCAAAGCGTTTCAAGGTCATCTGTTAACGTGATTTTCGTGTCAATGGGCATTCCCATCTGGTACTTCAACAAGTTCAATGTTGCCTCATGCTGACGCTCCGCCTGTTTTGCGCGGTTCTTTATCTGATTGATAACAAGATCTAATTGCTCAACATCCATTTCTTCCGCAAAACCTTCTTCATACAAAGCGCTGGTCTCGTTCAATGTTTTCTCCATGTTGGCAATGTTCTCATTGAGCAGTCGAACATTTTCTTTAGCAATTTGAGAAGTGTAATAAGCTTGCGCGATGATGGTCTTGACCTCGTTCTTGGTCATTTTCTCCATATCGCGGCTCATCTTCTGAAACCCCTTGGCGCCTTTCAATCCAATGATGTAAGAACCATCGAAAATCTGAAGTCCGACATTTATTCCTGCTTCCATAGTCCATGCTTGGCCGAATTGAGCCTCAATATTTGGAGAGCCCGCAGGTGCGCCAAATGCTTCGGCCGGAATAATCTGTGTAGGTAGGTCAATGAAATTATTGAACCCAAAATTTCCATTTACAATTGGTAGTCCGCGTGCGGCCTGAACCCAAACATCCTTATCGGCCTGTTGCACATCAATAGCGGCAGTTTTAGACTTTTGGCTGTTTTTCCAAGCGTATCCAACGGCATCATGTACACCCAATTCCATTGGAACTGAGCTCGTTTCTTGTGCCAGCCCAACAATAGGCAGCAAGAAAATAGATAGTATTAAGGTTAACTTCTTCATATCAGAAAATCGGATTCTGTGTGTCTAGTGTTTTAAACTTGTCTTTCAAGTAGGCAATGCCTTTCTCGCTTGCAATTCCACGAATGTGGTATCGAATAGCTTCAAAATAAACCTCCTTCGCATTGTATTGCGTAGCGGGAAAAAGCTGTTGATCGAAAATGATGTCCATTCTTCCTACGTATAACCCAGCAACAATCGGAATGTTGATGTTATCTCGATAAAAACCTTGCTCAATTCCTTCTTCGATATTCTTGGCAATGCAAGACATCACGATTTCGGTCTTGTATTCATTGAATTTTCCGAAGGCCGCAGGATAATATTTTTCCAAATCGAAAAGTATCGAAGGGTGCATGCTTTGCAGATGCACGCTTACGTGCTGCGCAATGAGGAACATTTCCTCAATAGCGTTTTCGCTCTTTTCTTGAATGTCGGAAATGGCACAGACTTCTTCATTCATGTGTGCCTGAATTCCTTTAAGAACCAGATCTGCCTTGTCAGAAAACGACTGATAAAGTGTTTTTTTCGACATGCCCAAATGCCGAGCAATATCATCCATGGTAAGGCTTTTAATGCCGTACTGCATGAACAAACCTCGAACCTGCTCAAGTATTTTCTGTGTTTTCTCTTCCACTTTCGGGCCGCAAATATACGACACGAGAAACGATGGAAACGAAAAGGATGTTAAAAGTTTCCTAAGTTTTCGATGATGCAACATTGATACAAGTTTTACTGAAGCACCAAGCACTAAAAGTGAAATTCGAAAGAGATTTTCGGTCAGTTGTTTCGAATTTGAAAGTTTAGGATTTAGTGCTTCAATCAATTTTATCTTTGCGCGCTTCAAACACAATTGAAATGGAAAGTGTAAAAGAGCTATTGAGTAGTGAAAGCCTTGATCGAGAGGTTACGGTAAGAGGTTGGGTACGAACCAAGCGAGGTAACGCCTATGTGAATTTCGTTGCGGTAAACGATGGTTCAACTATCAATAATATCCAATGTGTTTTTGATTTGGAAACAGCTTTCAAAGAGGCTGATCTGGCCACGGTAACTACAGGGGCTAGTGTTTCCATTACTGGTCAATTGGTAGAAAGTGATGGAAAAGGGCAGCGAGTTGAAGTGAAAGCCAGTTCAGTTGAAGTTCGTGGTGTTGCTGACCCTGATGAATTTCCAATTCAGCCGAAGAAGCACAGTTTAGAGTTCTTGCGAGAGAACGCACATTTAAGAATGCGAACGAACACGTTCAGCGCTGTTTTTCGTGTTAGACATGCATTGACTTTCGCTATTCACAAGTATTTCAATGATAGAGGTTTCTTCAACATTCATTCACCAATTCTTACAGGAACTGATGGCGAAGGTGCAGGAGAGATGTTCCGAGTAACGATGCTCGACCCGAAGAATCCGCCTTTGAAAGAAGATGGTGAGGTTGATTATTCAGAAGATTTCTTCGGAAAGGTGACTAACTTATGTGTTACTGGTCAGTTAGAGGCGGAACTGGCGGCCATGGCGCTTTCTAAGGTTTACACATTTGGGCCAACGTTTAGAGCTGAGAATTCAAACACATCTCGCCACTTGGCAGAGTTCTGGATGATTGAGCCTGAGGTTGCTTTCTGCGATATTGTTGGTAACATGGATTTGGCTGAGGACTTCCTAAAAGAGGTCATCAAGTACGTGATGGAAACGTGTCCAGATGATCTGAAGTTCTTGAGTGATAGAATTACCCAAGAGGAAAAGAATTTGCCACAGGATAAACGCCAGCCAATGGAGTTGTTGGAGAAACTGCGTTTTGCATCAGAGAATGATTTTGCTCGAATTACCTATACAGAAGCGTTCGATATTTTAAGGAACTCAAAGCCAAACAAGAAGAAGAAATTCAAGTATCCCGTAAACGAGTGGGGTGTTGATTTGCAAAGCGAGCACGAGCGTTTCCTAGTTGAAAAGCACTTCAAAAAGCCAGTTATCATTACGGGTTATCCAGCCACTATTAAGGCTTTTTACATGAAGCTGAATGAGGATGGAAAGACGGTAGCAGCAATGGATATTTTGTTCCCAGGTATTGGAGAAATTGTAGGTGGGTCGCAACGTGAAGAACGCTACGATGTATTGCTTCAGAAAGTCAAAGACTTCAATATTCCTGAAGAAAGCGTTTGGTGGTATTTAGACACGCGTAAATTCGGAACGGTGGAACATAGTGGTTTCGGTCTGGGTTTCGAACGTCTCATGATGTTCATTACTGGAATGACGAACGTAAGAGACGTAATCCCGTTCCCAAGAACTCCGAAAAATTGTGAGTTTTAGAGAAGTGCATTAAACTCCAGCGCCTTGTCAGTCCAAAAGTCAAGGTCAGTTTCTGCATCAAATCCATCGGGATCGATGAATAAAAAACCTCGCATTACTCTGCCAGTAAAATCCATCTCTTTACTGCCGTTTTGAAAAACGAGTTGTTCGTGAGATGCTTTACCCACCCGGACCATCAATCGGTCTAAACCCGTTTTTTTGTCAATATCAACCCCAACACACATTTTCTCATTTACCATGAAAATGAGTCCACCCATCATTTTCTTTTCGTCCGTAATGTTCGACTTCATGAGCCGTTGTCTCACTCTTTCTACTAAATGTTCGCTGTAGGCCATGTTTCAGAAATTTTTCGAACTTGAAACTAGTTAAGATTTATCATTCTAAACCTTTTGGCACTCCTTTTGGAATAACGACATTAGAGCAATCGTAAAATCCCACCACCATGGCACTAAAACAACGATTACAACAGAAACAGCTTCAGCGATTATCGCCACAGCAAATTCAGCTAATGAAATTGTTGCAGGTACCTACCATCGCTCTTGAGCAAAGAATAAAAGAAGAGCTTGAAGGAAATCCAGCCCTAGAGGAAGGTCTTGAAGGCGATGAAATGGACGAAGAGTTTGCAGAACTCGATAACCGCGAGGATGAAGATTCTGACGATTCTGCCGAAGATGAATTTGGCATTGAGGATTACCTCGATGACGATGACATTCCGGATTATAAACTCTATGCAAACAACAGCAGTGCAGATGATGAGGAGAAGGAAGTTCCGCTAAGTGGAGGTAAGAGTTTTAGAGACCTCTTACGCGAACAACTAGGAATGCGAGTTTTGAGCGATACTCAACGCGTTATTGCAGAAACAATTATCGGAAACCTAGATGACGATGGGTATCTGAGAAGAGAGATTTTTGCCATTGTAGATGATTTGGCTTTTACGCAAAACCTTCAGACTAACGAAGACGAGGTTGAGGATTTGCTAGATATTATTCAGGCATTTGAACCCGCAGGTGTTGGTGCCAGAAACTTGCAAGAATGTTTGCTTATTCAGCTTAACAAGAAAGAGGAGACAGAAAATGTGAAGTTAGCTACCAGCCTCATTACCAAAATGATGGATGAGTTTTCTAAGAAGCATTATACCAAGATTTGTCAGAGACTTCATATTGATGAAGAAAAGCTGAAAGAGGTTTTGGATGAGATTCTTAAACTCAATCCTCGTCCAGGAAATTCACTTTCAGATAGCACCAAGGTTATTCAAAACATTGTTGCCGATTTTATGATTACCAACGAAGATGGCAAGTTGGAGTTGACCCTTAACGGACGAAATGCGCCAGAGCTAAAGGTGAGCAATCAGTACAAACAAATGCTGAGAACTTATTCTGATGCAAAGGGTAAGGCCAATAAGGAACAAAAGGAAGCTGTTCAATTTGTGAAGCAGAAATTGGATGGTGCGCGTTGGTTTATTGATGCTATTAAACAGCGGCAAATGACTTTGTATAGCACAATGGATGCCATTATGGAATACCAAAAAGAGTATTTCTTAACTGGAGATGAAACCAAGCTAAAACCGATGATTCTGAAAGATATATCAGACATAGTTTTGCTTGATATTTCAACTATTTCTCGTGTTGCCAACAGCAAGTATGTTCAAACTCAATTCGGAACATTTCTACTTAAATCGTTTTTCTCAGAATCTCTAACAACCGAAAGTGGAGAAGAGGTTAGCAGCCGAGAGGTGAAGAAAATTCTGAGCGATGCAATTGAGGCTGAGGATAAGCGTAAGCCGCTGGCTGATGAAAAGTTAGCAGGTCTTCTTAAAGAAAAAGGTTATACCATTGCAAGAAGAACGGTGGCCAAGTACAGGGAGCAATTAGGAATTCCAGTTGCAAGGCTACGTAAAGAACTTTAAGTAATTGTTTAATCCAGGAGAGTACAATAAGCTTACAATACTCAGATTTACGAGTGTTGGAGCATACATCGGATTTCCCGATGCAGAATACGAAGACGTAGTTCTATTGCCCAACAAATACCTGGAACCGGGTATGCAGGAGGAGGACGAGGTGACCGTTTTTATCTACCTCGATTCTGAGGATAGACCAGTTGCTACAACAGAAAAGCCGCTGATTTCCATTGGAAAATTTGCCTCGTTAGAGGTAAAGGAGATGAACCGAGTTGGTGCATTTTTAGATTGGGGATTAGAGAAAGACTTGTTCGTTCCGTTCTCCGAAATGGTTTTCAAGCTAGAGGTTGGTAAGAAGTATCTCTTTGGGATGTTTCTTGACGAAAAAACTGGTCGGTTGGTAGCAACACCGAGAATTACCAAACTACTAGAGCAAGATGAAATAGCCTTGTTTTTGGGAGAAGAAGTAGAGCTTGTTGTTTACAACGAAACCGACTTAGGGTTTCAGGTGCTTATCAATCAAAAATATGGCGGATTGGTTTATCATAACGAAGTTTTTGAAGACTTGGAGATTGGTGATTCCACCAAAGGTTTTATTAAGCAAATCCGCCCTGACAAAAAGATAGATGTAAGTCTTCAGCCTTTGGGAGTGGCCGGAATAGAGCCAAATTCCAAGAAAATTCTAGATGTGCTAAACGCCAACAGAGGGATTCTGAAATTATCTGACAAAAGTGCACCAGAAGATATTGAGCGTGAGTTGCAGATGAGTAAGAAGGCGTTTAAAAAGGCAATTGGCGGTCTTTATAAGAAAAAACTCATTGCTATAGATAAGTACGAAATTCGTTCTGTGGTACAGAATTTTGAACCCCAAGGTCCTAAACATTTGAGAGACAAGGAAGAATGAAAAAAGCGCTTAAATACTTACTAATTGGTCTTATTGGTTTTATCTGTGCTTTTGTAGTAAAGTCCTACAAAAAGGATATTCCTGTCGAGGAAATCATAGAGAAGTACGCTTACGAGAATTCACAATTCTTAGAGTTGGATGGCATGAACGTGCATTACCGCATTAATGGCGATACTGGCGAAACGATTGTGCTGCTACACGGAACAGCTGCTTCTTTACACACGTGGGAAGATTGGACAACTGAGCTTTCTAAATATTACAAAGTAGTGAGCTTTGACATGCCAGGTTTTGGAATTACGGGGCCAGAACCAAACGATGTTTATACCAGAGAACGGTATCTGAAATTCATTGATGATATGCTGGTCAAACTCAACATTGATTCTTGTTACATGGCTGGTAATTCTTTTGGTGGATACATGACTTGGAGCTACGCAGTTAAGCATCCCGAAAAGGTGAAAAAGATTGCCATTCTGAACTCAAGTGGTTATCCGCGTGGAGATCAGCCAACGCCAATCAGTTTTAAGTTGCAGAAGATGGGGTGGATGAAACCAATTCTCACCAATGTTACTCCAATGTCGCTAGTTCGAAGAGGTGTGGAGGTAGTTTATTTTGATGATTCCAAGATTAGAGAAGACCGCGTTGAGCGATATGCAGATTTATTGCTTCGCGAAGGAAATCGTGGTGGATTAATGGGTAAGACCATGCAAATCACCTACGGTTATTCTGATGAAGTAAAACTGTTACAATGCCCAACTTTAATCATGTGGGGAGACTCCGATAAACTGGTTAATGTAGAAGCTGCACCTAAGTTTCATGCCGATATTCCCAACTCAGAATTGCTGATTTACGAGAATATGGGACATGTTCCGATGGAAGAAATTCCAGAAAAATCTGCTGCAGATTTTATGGCGTTTCTACGGAAGTAGGTCTGCGCTTTATGATGAGGAAATCATTCTCATCATAGATTATTTCATTTAACGAGTCAGAACGCAGCTCAATCATTTTGTGAGGAAATGCTAAGCTATCTACGGGATATAAATCTCTTCCGTGCGTTAAGATTGCTAAGTATTCTGCGTCATTTACGACAGGGTAGAGGTAGATTTTTTCGCGATTAGCAATATGCGGAACGATAGCGTTACTGGCAGAAACTGATGCTTCGTCCGGAATCAGTTCTAAAGCTTCGTAAATGGCTTTCGAATTCAATCCAGATTTGTAATGCTCTGCCTTAAAAAAGCCTGTATTGTATCTCGTTGGATGCCAGTTGAAAACGGTTGCCAATCCAATGAAACCAACAAGAATTGGAACCTTGAGATTAGGGAATTGAAATCCTTTCATCCATTCAACCATCGCAAGACAAATAATTGGAGCGAACTCAATTGAATACTGAGAATAAACTCCCCAGTGCGAAGGGCTTGAAGACAACAGCTTTTGCGCATAAATAGGAGCGAGCATTATTAGGTAATGCGGACGATAAATGAGTGCAATTCCGCCCGAAACGAGCACCATAAAGTGCAATTGCGACTTCAGCTTAAACGTCAATTCATCTTCCTGCAAACTCTCAAACATGAGATAAAATATGTGTCGAGGTTTGGTGAGAATTGTTTTGACGACCTCGGCTGGGCCGTCTCCTAAATGGCTGTAATTTCCCAGGTGGTCAGATAATCCCAGTGGATTTAGTGCAGGCATAATTATGGTTTGAACAACCAAAAAGTAAACAAGGGCAATTCCAAGCAACGACCCTGTCACCAACCAATTGGTTTCCATTGGTTTGGTAAAGAGGCTCTTAACGCCCAAACCTGCAATAATTGCGGCCATCCAAACCGCCATATTCTCCTTACAAATAAGCACAAGTGCGAACATCAGGATGGCCTTTTTCCACTCTTGGCGCTCGAAGAATAACACAAACCATGGCACAAACATGGCGGCAATCACATTGGCGTGCCAATCGTAAGCCAAGGCCGAATAAATGCCCCACATGCTGAAGAAGAGCACCATAATCAACTCAGGCTGAATGCCGTAAAGCCGTTCTTTCGCGAAGCTGTAAACACCCCAACCGCCAAACAGCAGCGCGGAAATTTGTACTACCAGCAGCGTGTATGTTCCGAATATGTAGTAAAGAGGTGAAAACAGTGCAACAATAGGCGAGAAGTGGTTGCCCAAATGATTGAAAGGTTGGCCTTCTAAACCTAGCGTAAACGTATGCCAATGAAGGTGAGCATAGCTGTAAATTCCGTGTGTGTAAATGCCCAAATCCAAACCGTAGGTTCGGAAATTGTAGTGGTTAACTAGCGAGATAATACAGAATACGATGCCGTACACAACCGTAATCAGCCAAGCCAGTTTGTTGTTTTTAAAATGGTTGAGCATTTGGCTCGCAAATTACAACGTAGGGGCGTATGGCAATACACCCAATGCAAACGGTTTTCGGGCGTAATTCCTTACGCCTCTACAGAGTTGCCGCTAATCTACTCCCTTGGTCGATAGCACGTTTTGCATCTAGTTCAGCTGCTAAATCTGCCCCGCCAATCAAATGAACGTTCAGCCCTTTTGCTTTAAGCGGTTCGTACATCTTATTGTTGCTCAATTGTCCCGCACAAATTATCACGTTATCCACTTCCAGTAGTTCCGGTTTACCGCCAATTGTTACGTGCAAACCTTTATCGTCAATCCTGTCGTATTGAACAGATTTTATCATTTGCACATTCTTGTTTTTGAGTGCTAATCGATGAATCCAGCCAGTGGTTTTTCCTAGACCAGCACCAACTTTAGATTCTTTTCTCTGAAGTAGGAATACTTCTCTTGGAGATGGCTCAACTTTAGGTTGAATTCCTTCAACTCCGGCTCGCGCTTCATTTTCTGGGTCAATTCCCCATTCTGCAAGGAAAGCACCCAAGTTTTGAGAAGTTGCTTCGCCTTCATGCGTTAAATACTCGGCAACATCGAAACCAATTCCGCCAGCGCCAATAATTGCCACGCGCTTTCCAACTTCTTTCTTGTCGCGGAGCACATCCAAATAGTTGAGAACCATTGGATGGTCAATTCCTTCAATTTGCGGAGTACGAGGCGTGATTCCCGTTCCAAGAAGCACTTCGTCAAAGTCGGCCAGAGTAGCTTCATCTGCTCGAGTATTGAGTTTTAAATCAACCCCATGCTTTTTAATCTTGGCACCGAAATACCTAATTGTTTCATAAAATTCCTCTTTACCAGGAATTTGCTTGGCGATATTAAACTGACCACCAATTTCCTTGTCAGCTTCAAAAAGCGTGACTGAATGCCCACGTTCTGCAGCAACTGTTGCAGCGGCTAGTCCAGCTGGTCCAGCACCAACAACGGCAATTTTCTTTTTAGATGTTGTAGGAGTGTAGTTCAGTTCTGTTTCGTGGCAAGCACGCGGATTAACCAAGCAGCTCACAATTTTGCGTTGGAAAACGTGGTCTAGGCAAGCCTGATTACACGCGATGCATGTGTTGATCTCATCTTCACGACCTTCTTCTGCTTTCTTTACCAAATGTGAGTCTGCTAAGAACGGACGAGCCATCGAAACCATATCGGCATCGCCACGACTAAGAATGTCTTCGGCCACTTTTGGGTCGTTAATTCGGTTTGTGGTTATAAGCGGAATAGAAACTTCGCCTTTCATCTTCTTGGTGACCCAAGTAAATGCAGCTCTCGGAACCATAGTTCCAATAGTTGGGATTCGTGCTTCGTGCCAACCAATTCCAGTATTGATAATTGTTGCTCCAGCCTTCTCAACTTCCTTTGCCAATTGCACAACCTCTGGCCAAGTACTTCCGCCTTCAACCAAATCAAGCATTGAAAGTCTGAAAATGATGATGAAATTTTCGCCAACAGCAGCCCGCGTTCTGCGGATAATATCCAGTGCAAATCGAATACGATTTTCATAAGAACCTCCCCATTCGTCAGTACGCTTATTGGTCTTTTTTGCAATGAATTGGTTAATCAAATAACCCTCAGAACCCATAATTTCTACGCCATCATAGTTAGCATGTTGAGCCAGTTTTGCACAACGAACAAAATGTTTGATCGTTCTTTCAATTCCACCTTTTCCCAAAGCCCAAGGTTTGAAAGGGGAAATAGGAGATTTCAAGGCTGATGGCGCCACAGCAATTGGGCTGTAGCTGTATCGGCCGGTATGTAGAATTTGTAAGCAGATTTTGCCATCGTGCTTATGCACTGCTTCGGTAATAACCTTATGCTTTTCAGCGGTACGTTTATTTGAAAGCGTACTTGCAAACGGACTCGTCCAACCATGTCGGTCTGGCGCAATTCCGCCAGTAACGATAAGGCCACAACCACCTTCGGCACGCTCTCCGAAGTAAGCTGCCATTCTTTCGTAGCCTCCTTTTTCTTCTTCCAAACCTGTGTGCATTGAACCCATTAAGGTTCGGTTGCGCAGTTTGGTAAAACCTAAATCTAGTGGTTCAAATACGTGTGGATACTTTGGATGGCTCATTTGTTTTGTTTAAAAAGCAATGCGTGCATTGTAAATTAAGTGGTGCTAATTTCAGAAATATTCTTGAACGCCTCGAAAAGGCCAAAACAAACCATTGAATTTCTTCTAATTCTACCACCGACTTCTTTGTCTCGACTAACGACCAAACGCTGATGCACACAACTTGGTACTAGTATAAAAATGCATCACCATGAAGAAGTTATTGCTCGTTTTGGGTCCGCTTTCCCTGCTGCTATTTTCTTACGGCCCGGTAGCTGTAGTAGAAGATTTTAGCTACATGGTTTCTTTGGATGGAAGACCAATTGGGACATATAAAGTCAATAAAACCGAAATCAACGGAACGTCAAATTTTAGGGTTGAGACCAACACAACTGCGGGTTTGATAAGGCCAACCGACCATAAATTTGTGATGCAGAGCTCCTTCGATAATTCTAAATTGGTTGCTTCTGACATGAAACTGTGGGTTGATAACGAGCTAGAGTCTAGTGCAGTTATTCAGTGGGATGGCAATCAGTATGTGAAACAAAATGGAGACGAGTTAACCAAAATCTGGAATGAATCTGTGACCTATAGTTCTGCCTGCGTGTATTTTGAAGAGCCGGTTGGGCGTAGCACATTCTTTTACGAGAAATACGGGAAAGATTTGGAAGTTTCTGATTTGGGTAACCACACCTATGAGGTTAAACTGCCAAGCGGTGGGATTGAACGCTATACGTACTCTAAGGGAGAGGTAGTGAAGGTTGAGTTTGTGAAAAGTTTTGCCACCATAACTCTAAGTGTAACATCTTAGGCTGTAATAGTCGATTTAACGCGACATCCTGAAGCGGCCTGAAAGGGTCGCTTTTTTTTGTGGTTGGATTTTTGAAAATATCGATAAATGACATAAACCGTTTGGGCGAATTAGCAGTAAAATAATGCAAACGCTCAGTCATGAAAAGGAACTCCTTCTTTTTTATCCTGCCAGTTTGTTTTCTCCTTTCCTCTTGGGGGTCGGGTGCTACAACAGAGCAGTTCAACTACGAAGTAATCGTGTACAACAGAACCATTGGTACGTTTTCGGCAACTAGAACCGAATTGAACGAACGTGCAGAATATCTGCTGGAAACCAATATTTCAACGCGCATCATCAAAAAAATTGAGTTTGACTTTGCCATGATGAGTTCTTACGAGGACTCTAAACTGGTTCATGCCGATTTAAAAAACTACATGAACAATCAGCTTAGGAAAAGCTCTACCGTAGATTATGATGGCTCTAAATACCTCATCAAGACGGATGAAAAAACAATGACTCACAACGCATCTGAAGTGAGATACAGTTCTGCGTCTCTATATTTTCAAGAACCAAAAGGCCGCGATTTTCTGTTTAGCGAGAATTACGGAGTCAACCTTCCAATCAAAGAAGTATCTGCACATAAGTACATGATTAAGTTGCCAAATGGTGATAAGAATTATTACGAATACCAAAACGGAGAAGTGGTTTCCGTTGAGTTCGATAAGGCAATTATCAACGTGAAAATGAAGCGAAAGTCAAGCTGACTTCTTCGCAATTTCAAGTCTCTTAGCGTATTACCGTATGTTTTGGATGAAGCGATTTACGTAATCCGTTTCAGGGTTTGTTTGGTTCAATAAAGTGAACAGATCATTTCGCGAAACAATCAATTCAAAAGGCGACTTCCACGTTTTACAGTTTTCATGTTTCAGCGTTTACCCGTTTCTTAGTATTGCAAAACCAAAGAAGATTAAAGCTCGGTTAATCAATGAGTTACGGTGTGATTATTAGACATGCAATAAAACTTGAATCAGTCAGTTCGCGCATGAATGATCAGATTTTCGTGAAAGATTCTTTGACCAACCTCAATTCTCGTGTTTCGCGCTCATCTGTCCTTTGTTGGCAACAATTAGTTAAATCAATGGTCAGCGGACTGGCCTAATAAAAACTAAAAAACAAAGACAATGAGAAAATTGAAAGTCGCAGTATTATCTCTAGCAATTGCTGGTTTAACTGCAAACGAAAGTATGGCCCAATTATCTGTTGGCGCCAAAGGAGGAGGAACGCTTAACACGGTTTCTGGGAACACAGCTGCAAGCACCGAAAAGGACATGACCTTCGGTTATCAGTTTGGAGCTACAGTCAACTACGGGTTTAGCAATGTTTTTTCGCTTCAGCCCGAAGTGTTGTTTATTCAGAAAGGAGGAAAAGCATCTTCTACCGTTACGGAAGATTATGCTCAACTAACCTCAAATTACGTTGCAATACCAGTTTTGGCGAAGGCACAGTTTGGAGGCGAAAAGTTTAAGGGCTACGCGGTTCTTGGGCCGTACGCTGGCTACTGGGCTGGTGGAAAAACCAAATCAAGCGTTCTTGGAACTGAGTCTAAAGAAAGCATCGATTTTGACAACAATATCGATGATGATGGTTACAAACAAAACCGAATTGACCTTGGAATTAACGGTGGTCTAGGCATGCAATACGCCATTGGAAGAGGCAATATTTTCCTAGACGCTCGTTATGGTTTTGGTCTTTTTGATACCAATAAATATGAAACTGAACCAGACGGATATAAGTCCGTTGCCAATAGATCTGTTGAGGTATCTTTGGGCTATATGTTCAGGTTAAGTAAAGAAGGTTGATTAACAAAAAAGTGAAATAGTCAGTCCGGTCATTGTGCCATTAGCCCTTTGGGGCTTTTGGTGTTTAAAAAAGGAACATATGGAAAACATACTCGAAAAAGTGGAAGGAGCCATCGCATTACAAAGTTTCATTCAGGGAATAGTTGATTTCTCTGATGAGGAAATGGAGATTATCATGTCTCATTTTAAACCCATGCACTTACCGTCTGGCGAGTATTTTGTGGATGAAGGATTAGTGTGCAAAAACATCGGTTTTATCACAAAAGGCTATCTGCGTAGCTATTATGAGATTAATGATGGTGAGGTAACTACCATGATAAATACCAAGCATAATATCGTTACTGCGCATACCAGTTTCACTCTTCAGCGACCGTCTATGGCATATATTCAGGCTATTACAGATTGCGAGTTGCTTACGCTGAGTTATGAAAGCATGGAAGAGCTTTATAAGCGAATTCCAAAGTGGGAAAGGTTAGGCCGATTAATTACCGAGCAGGTTTACGGTTATGTAGAAAGTAGGGTAGTCGATTACCT
>JBMYXX010000046.1:0-14092 GCA_049608805.1 Flavobacteriales bacterium
AAAACAGATTTGCTGCCTACCAAATGCTCCTGACCAACATACTCGTCTAAAGTGTTAGGTCTAAGTTTTTCGGCTAATGGAATTTCTGAATTGGACATTATTCTTTGTCCTTTTCTTCTTTCTCCTTCTTTTTTTCCTTTTCCTCGGTTGGGCAATGGAGCTCAAGCAATTCTTTGGCTTCGTTGTTTCCAAGTTCAGAGGCGGTTTCAAAGTCTTTGCAAGAGGGTTTTGTTTTACCCATCTCTACTTTCAACTGCCCACGATGTAGGTAAGCCAAATCCATTTTAGCATCTAGCTTAATGGCTTTAGAAAAGTTCTTTAAGGCCTCTTTGTAGTTTTTTGAAACGAAATACATAAAACCCAAGTCATCATAATAAATGGCCGGTTCTGGGTCCAGTTCAATAGCTTTTATCAAGTCGGTAATGGCGCTTACGGTATCTCCAGTTGCTAATCTAGACCAAGCTCTGTGATGAAACGCTTGAGGGAAGTTTGGCTCCATTTGAATGGCCTTGTTGTAGTCATTCATTGCTTTTGAGTGCTTTTTTTGAAGACTGAGCGTGTATCCACGACTCTCAAAAGCTTTCGGATAATCTGGTTTTAGTTCAGTAACCTTGGTGAAATCTTCAATTGCTCTCCTATAATCCTTCAATTCTAGATAGCAGAATCCACGATAGTTGTATGCCTTAACAAGCGTTGGGTCTAAGTCTAGAGCCTTGTCAAAATCAATAACTGCGGTCATGTAATTGCCAAGCTTCATGTGGCTAGAACCGCGCATCATGTAAGCTTCAAAATAGTTAGGTTTTCGCTCAATAGCCTTGTTAAAGTAGGGTATGGCCTTTTCATATTCGCCTTTGTTGGTTCTGAGCAAACCCTGAATGAAACTTTCCTTAGAGGCCTGTGCCTGCACATTTTTGGTGTGCAGCAAACTGCTAAAGACAACAATAATCACCAAAAAGTTAAGTAAGCGATACACCGGTTTGGGTTTAATTCTGAAGTGAAATGAGCATTTCTTTTGCCGCCACAACACCGTTTTTGTAAGCCATTGCAAAGTCATGCATGGCGTTGGCCGAGTCGTGCATCTGCAAGTAAGCCATTCCTCTATTATAAAGAGCTTTTCCGTCTGCTGGATTTAGGTGCAGCGCTTGAGAAAAATCTCCAATTGCTCCGCGGTAGTCTTTTATTTGAAGCTTAACTGCACCACGGTTGGTGTATAATTCTCCGTCTTCCAAATTCAGTTCAATCGCTCGGTCATAGTCTAGAATAGACTTTTCGTAAGAACCGAGCATAGCAGCAATTCTAGCGCGGTTAAACAGCGCATCTTCGTGCTTTGGGTTGAGGTTTAATGCTGCCGAAAAGTCTTCGAATGCAGCACTTATGTTCTTTCCAAAGAATTCGGCTAGCCCTCTATTGTAGAATATATCTGGATTTTTCGGGTCTAGTTTAAGCGCGCTACTGTAATCTTTAGCGGCACCTTCAAAGTCGCTGCTTTCAAATTTTAAATCGCCATCGGCAATAAACCCTTCTGCACTTTTCATAAAAGCTTATTGATTGCAGCGTGTTTCAATGTAGTCTGAAGCTTCTTCCATGCCCATTTCTCCAGCTAAATACCAATCAATACAAGCGCCAGGGGTGTCTCCAAGTAGGCTTTTACAAACGCCTCTGTTCATGTACGCAGAACCGTACTCAGCATCTAGAATTATCGCCTTGTTGCAATCATCAATTGCACCATGGTAATCTTTCAACTCGCGCTTAGCAATGGCCCTGTTGTGTAAAGCCATTTTGTTTTTAGGGTTTAGGTTGATGGCATAGTTGTAAGACTTCATTGCTTCAATGTAATCGGCAGGGTCTTGGAAAAAGTATGAATCGCCCATTCTAACATAGGCAAGTTCATTTTTCGGGTCAATTTCAATCGCCTTTTTGCAATCTAAAATTGCGCCCTTGTAATCTTTCATGTTTACGTAGATGGCACTTCTAGATGCGTACGCCATGCTGTTTTCAGCATCAATCTGAATTACTCGGTTAAAATCTTGAATAGCCAAAATTCCTTTTCCAGATTCAAATTTTGCTTTTCCTCTGGCAAGCAAATAATCTGTGTTTTCCTTGTCTTTAGAAACGGCTTGGTTTAAATCTTCGATTGCCTCTTTGTAGCTGCCGTTAGCCATTTTTTCTTTGGCCGAATTGTAGTATTCGCTAGCAGTTTGCGCAAAGCAAAACTGGGTTGAAGCAATTAGAATGAGTAAGACTGACTTTTTTAGCATGTATTTAAGGCTTATTTGCCGCCAAAAATACTCAACTGATTAAATGAAATGTGTGTTGATTAGCGAATTTTACGCTCAATCTTCACAATAGTCGTTGAAAGAGGCCATGGCAACCATGTAACCTAGTTTTTGTGCCTGTAAAAGGTCATCGCAAGCACCAGCAACATCACCGTTCAAAAATTTAACTTCCCCTCTAAGGGTATAAGTCTTCGCGTAGCCTGGGTCAAGTTTTACAGCTTTGTCTAAATCTTGAAGCGCACCACTGTAATCTTCCACCTCTTTTAGTGCTAGTCCGCGGCCCACATAAGAGTGCTTCTGATTAGGGTCAAGTTCAATAGCTGTGGTGTAATCGTTAATTGCTCCTTTAAAGTCTTCGAGTTTTCGTTTAGCTCTGCCTCTATTAGCATAGGCATCTCCGTAATCTCCCTTTAGGGCAATGGCAATGTTGTAGTCTTTAAGCGCTCCGTAATAATCATCAAGCTCATCTTTAACGTAGCCTCGGTAGTTAAACGCTTTAATAAATCGAGGGTCTTCGTCAATGGCTTTGTTCAGGTCATTGAGTGCACCTCTAAAGTCTTGCATAGCCGCCTTTGATTGCGCTTTTTTAAAGTGCTCTGTAGCAGACTGAGCACAGACCCCAGTGGTCAGAACGACAAATATTAATATGTGCACCAAGCGTTGCATTAACTCAAAAGTATGAAAATGGCATCAAGGGGATCCCTTAAAAGCGGCTTGTCGTCTCCCAGCTTTTCAACAATATTAAAATTCAGTCTAGCATAACAGACTGTTGCTGAACTATTGTTTCTGGGCGATTTGTGCTTTAACCCAAAACCTAATTGGTTCTGTGAATTTATTGTAACTGTTAGAGTTTCGTAAAGCTGTTCCAGCTGCTGTGCTGCCCCCAGGTGTGTTTATTCCGTAAGGGTCTGAGCTACCACGACCCATGGCTCTATCACCAGAAGTAGGCCCTTGGTTTGCTTGAGTAACGTTGGTTTGCGGCATTGCCACGTCTTGTTGTGGCATTTCGTAACCTCCTGTTTCTAACCCAATAGAAACTATGTTTGATGTTAACCCAAGCGTATCGAGAGGGATTTGTGCCGAATAAACCAACGACCTTGTGCTGTCAAACGCCAGTTTTACTACTATTCGATTTTTGATGGCAGAATTGAAAATAGGCTCGGTTTTGCCACCAAACTTTACATAACCATCTGTAGGAATCATTTGATTCAGCCTAGCTTTTCCAAGCAGAATGCTTTGGTCGTATTGAGTTCCGTACTCTTCAAGTTCAGAAATTGGAACTTTATCAGAATAAATGGGAAACTGAATTTCATTTTTCTCCTTGTTTTTTCCAGAACCATCAAGGTGCAACCTTAAACCTGTAGTGAGAATTTTTTGCACCGTTAGTTGGTCCTGAACATCAAAAGAGAAGTAAAGATTCTCTTCATCGTTTTCGATGTTGTATCGAATTTTAGAATCAGCATGGTAGAATCTAAAGTTCGATTTTTCCTTACCGGGTGCTTTCCACTTACTTTCAAAAAGCTTGTTAGAGCAAGATGTAAGGCTGATAAGCGCAAAGAGAAAAAATGGCAGTTTGTTCATAATTGTTGGTGTTTGAAAAGCAAACAAATGTTTCAAAGATTAGACATAAAAAAAGCGAACCGTTTGGCTCGCCTTTTTAATGCTATGGATGAAAAATTAGCTTCTTACTACTTGAACTTTAGTTGCTTCTGGGCCTTTTAAACCAGGCTGAACTTCAAAAGTTACTTTGTTTCCTTCGTTAATTTCCTCAAGCACATTATTGATGTGAACGAACATACTGTCCTGAGAATCTGTGTCCTTAATAAAGCCGTATCCTTTATCATGATTAAAGAATGAAACAATTCCTTTTCTCACTGGATCAACATCAGAATCGTCTTTGGTAGGAATACCAAGTACAATGTCTTCTGCTTTAATTACCTCTTTCTTAACGGTAGGGTCTGGCGGAGTGTCAACAATTTGCCCGTTTTCGTCAACGTAGGCAATCATATCGTCAAAGCTGCTTTTGCCGCCTTCTTTTCTAGCTAATCTTGCTTCCTCTTTTTCCTTGCGCTTTTTAGCCTTTTTCTTTTCTCGTTCTTTCTTACCGAATGTTTCTTGAGATCTACCCATTAATTTTTGCGATTGTTAAATTTCAATACAAAAGTAATAAACCTAGTGCTGGCTATTTACCTGTAGCGTGAAAGTCTTTAACAGCATCGAACTGCGGTTTAATTACCCATGCACCAGACTTATCTACAAAACCCCATTTTTCTCCTTCTTTTACTGCGGCCAATCCATTGTTGAAATCTCGCACTTTTTCGAAAGTTGGCTTAACCACCCAGCTTCCTTTCTTGTCAACAAATCCCACTTTGCCATCTTTTTTAGCATAAACAAGATCGTCAGAATACCTTCCGTAAGAGTCTGCTGCTGGCGGGGTAACCATGTTCCCGTTAGCGTCTATAAAAGACCATCCGCCAGACTTAACCTTGGCCAATCCGCAGGTAAAGTCTTTTGCTCCCTCAAATTTGGGTTCAATTTTCATCTTTCCGTCTGCATTAATAAAACCAACGAGCCCTGCTTGGTTTTTTGCCCAAGCCAAGCCGCCATTCATGTATCCAACAGCTTTGTATTCTGCTTTAACCACAACCTTACCGCTAGAATTAATGAAGCCCCAAACATCGTTGGCTTTGTATGGAGCCATTCCTTCAGAAAAACGTCTTACATCTTGTAGGCCAGAAATATCAACTTTAGTTTCTGTTCCTTTTTTGTCGATAATGAAGAAGTTGCTACCTGATTTTGCAACAGCAAAGCCACTGTTATACTCACGGGCCTTATCAAATTTGGCTGGTACAATCAATTTTCCATCTGTGTTCATGTAACCCCACTTTTTCCCTGCTTGAACAGCCACAATTCCTTCAAAAAAACCTTTTGTTCCGAAGCCAAAAGCACTAGCTAACTTGAATTTTTCTACCTCAGTTTGAAGCTCTTCTCCATTAGGTTTAATGAAGTAAAATGACTTTCGTTTTTTCTCGTAGATGGCGACTAATCCATCTTCGGTAAATCGGTTGCATTTTTCATATTGTGGTTTAATTACAAACTCACCTTTCTTGTTTATGTATCCCCATTTATCGCCAGACTTTGCTTGAGCAAGAATGGCCTGACCAAAAGATTGCGTAATGATTAAAAGACTGATTGAAAGTGTAAGAATTGATTTCATTTTTATACGTTTTGAGCTGCGAAAATAAGACTTGGGTTAATTATAGTCGAGTGATTTTGGGCTAACCAATTCAACCTTATCACCAAATGACCGAATGGCTGCTTTTAGTTCATAGCTCGGGATTACTTTTAGCTGCACGGTCAAGCCATCCTCGTTTTCTTCCGTTATTTTTTGGGTAGGATGTAGCGGTTGCGCCTTCACATATCGTCCTTCTTGCGGTGCAAATTTTAGAACGATGTGTTCGGGAGTTCCTCCGGCTGTAATACCAAAGCTGTATTTGAATAGCGTTTCAGAATCAAACTTAGGGTCTGGAACAAAAACGCCATCTCTTACAGATAAGTCTGAGATTCTATCCAGACCAAAAGTTTTGATTTTCCCCGCATCAGCATCCTTTCCAATAACATACCAGCGGTTACGGTATTCCTTTAATAGGTACGGATGCAGCAAACGTTCGCTTTCCGTTTCATCTAAAAATGACGTGTACCTAAATCTAATTTCTCTGCATTCTTTAATGGCCTCTAAAAAAACAGGCAAATGCTCGGTGCCTTTGGCCATTGGCGTGTTTTCAAACTGCACAAATCGGTCAACAGCTTCGTCTTGCATTTCTGGCGAAATACTAAGTCTATCCATTATTTTCTGAATGGCAGAACCAAACTGGTCAAAAATGGCCAAGTCTTTAAACTGATAAAGTGTGTTGGCCGCAAACCGAATGGCATCTTTATCTTCTTCGTTTAGGCTAATTTCTTTTATGGTGAAGTCTTCTTGTGTGTAGTAATAGCCTTTTTCCAACTTAGAATAGGCAATAGGAGCATAGTAACCCAGTTCGCCCTCATTCTTCATTGCCCACATATCTTTCTCAATTGTGGAGATAGAAACGCGCTCGCCAGAACTGCCGTAGAGCGCCTGTTCGCAGGCATACTGTAGGTCTTCCTTTGTAGGGAATTTTCGACCTTTGTTAGTTAGGCAATCGTCAATAATTCGGTACCGAAGTAAAGCGTATTTATTTGCTGGCATACGGCAAAGTTACGCCATACATTTTCCAAAATCGTTTTGCTAACTGGTTTGTAAAATGCCTGGCGGGATGAAATTTAACTGGACAACTTGGCTGATAAAAATTATCAAATTCATCACCATTCGTTTTCTGCACTTCGCTAAGTTTGTCTCAATGAAAAACATTTTTGTGATAGGAGCGGGACGCTCGGCAACAACCCTCATTGGCTACTTTCTAAAACATGCCGAAAAGCAGGATTGGAACCTAACGGTTGGAGATATTTCGTCAGAATTGTGCGAAAAGAAAATTGGCGGACATTCAAGAGGAAGAGCCATTGCGTTTGACGTTTTTAATAAGGCGCAACGAAAGGAGGAAATCTCTAGGGCTGATATTGTGGTGAGTATGCTTCCTGCAAGTATGCATGTTGAGGTAGCCAAAGATTGCGTGGAGTTAGGAAAGCATTTGACCACAGCTTCGTACATATCGGACGAAATGAAAGCGTTGAGCGAATCCGCGAAGGCGAAAAACCTCACGCTTTTAAACGAAACCGGTTTAGATCCAGGAATTGATCATTTATCGGCCATGAAATTGATTGATGAGATTAAGGACGATGGCGGAACAATTGAGCATTTCGAAAGCTTTACTGGCGGTTTGGTTGCCCCAGAAAGTGATGATAATCCTTGGCATTATAAGTTTACTTGGAACCCAAGAAATGTGGTTTTGGCCAGCCAAGGCGGTGCTGTTAAATTCATTCACAACGGCAAATACAAATACATACCGTACCATCGCGTTTTCCGCAGAACGGAATACATAAATATTGAAGGACACGGAGAGTTTGAAGGATACGCTAACCGCGATAGCCTTTCTTACCGAGAAGTTTACGGTTTAGAAGATGTGAAAACGCTTTACCGAGGAACGCTCAGAAAACCAGGCTACAGCCGCAGCTGGAATGCCTTTGTTCAGTTAGGAATGACGGATGATAGTTACGTTATGGAAGGTTCTGAAACCATGACCAACAGAGATTTTGTTAATGCGTTTCTGCCATACAGCTCAACCGATAGTGTGGAGTTAAAATTGAGAGCTGGATTAAAGCTAGATCAAGACGATAGACTGATTGATAAACTACGTTGGCTTGGTTTGTTTGAAGATACGGTGATTGGTCTTAAAGACGCTACACCTGCACAGATGCTTCAGCACATTTTAGAGAAGAAATGGAGCATGAAGCCAGAGGACAAAGACATGATTGTGATGTGGCACAAGATTGGTTTTGTGAAGGATGGACAAAAGTTTGTAACCGAAAGTTCTATGGTTGTGAAAGGCGATGATGAGCACAACACATCTATGGCAAAAACGGTTGGTTTGCCGTTGGCGATTGCAACAAGAATGATTCTGGAAAACCGAATTACAGAGCGCGGAGTTTTACTTCCTCTTTCTAAAGATGTTTACGCGCCAGTTTTGGAAGAATTGAGCAATAATGGCATATCTTTCAAGGAGAAAACCTACCAAGTTAAGGAGTTCAAAACATGAAACGCATAGCAGTTTTTCCGGGTTCTTTCGACCCAATAACCAAAGGGCATGAAGACATTATTCTAAGAGCCATTCCGCTTTTTGATGAAATTATTGTAGCCATAGGAACAAACTCTAGCAAGAAGTATTTTTTCGATTTAGACAAGCGGCTAGAAATGATTCGTTTCACCTTCAGAAACGAACCAAAAATCACAGTTTCTACCTACACAGGGTTAACCGTTGACTATTGTAAAGATGTAAGCGCAACGCACATTTTAAGGGGGTTAAGAACATCCGCAGATTTCGAATTTGAAAGAAGCATTGCGCACATTAACCAAACCTTAAATCCAGATTTAGACACGGTTTTTCTCCTCTCGTTGCAAGAATATTCGGCAATAAATTCCACAATTGTGCGTGATATACTCATAAATGGGGGAGAAGTGAGTCGCTTTGTCCCAGACGGACTTGACCTAACTAAATGAGATTACTGTGGTTGTTTTTGATTGTCCCGTTTTTCGCAAACGGACAGCATACCATTATTAAAGGTGTTGCTCCGTTATCAATTGGGAAAGAAATTCAGCTTAGAATAAAGGACGACCCAATTACTCAGAAGGAGCGTGTTTTAGCAAGCCAAATTGTTGATGTAGATGGTAGCTTTGAACTTAAAGCAGTAGTAAACGGTACACAATATGCTTTTCTGCAAGTTGGTTTAGATTGTGCCGATTTCTTTATAGAACGAGATAAAGATTTGGAACTAAGTTTTGTTCCGCCCAAGCAAGACCCCAAGAAACCAAGAGGGTTTTACGAGCGTAATTTTTTCATCCCAAAAACCACAGGAGGAACGCTAGAAAGTCTTAACGGAGAAATTGTTGCTTTTAACGATTCTATAGACCAGTTTTTGGAAGCACTTTATCCTTTGCTGGTTCAAAGAAGAAGCCCAAAGATTGTGGCCATGGAGCTGGCTGGTTTTGAGGAGAAAATGTTGAAGCATTTCGCGAAAGCAGAACCATTTGTGCAAGATTACATTGCTTATTCTCTTGCTGGTGTTGAGCAAACATTTCTTACAGATAGAAAAAGGTTGTTTGAGAAGTATTTGAAAGGAAAAAAGGTACAGCCAACTAACCCCGCATTTATAGATTTTGTAGTTCAGTTTTACCAGGGTACGGTTTACAATACGTTAATGGTGAACAGAATAGATGACGTTCAGAAAATTCTGAGAGGGCAAGAAGTTTTTGCTGGTCTTGATGAAATTTTAGCAGAAGACCAACAGCTGCAAAACACCTTTTTAAGACGTCTAATGCTGATTAACTCGGTTAAAGAACTTATTGGTCATAAGAGTGTGGATTCTAAAAAACTACTGGTTGAGTTAAAAAGATTCGGTGGGTTGATGTCTAATTCTTATTTGGCTCAGGCGGCAAAAAACATGGCCAAAAAGCACGAAAAATTGGCGGTGGGTTCTATGGCGCCAGAAATTTCGTTTTACGGAATAGATGGTGAAACAAGGCAATTATCAGATTTACAAGAAAGCTATGTTTTCTTGGAGCTAACCGATGTTTCAAACACCTATTGCCAGCGAGAAACCAACGTAATTCCAAACCTTAAAAACGAATTCAGGAATATTCGGTTTCTCACCGTTTGTGTGGGTAATTCGCAAGAAGAGATGGAGAGTATTCAGAAGAAAATGGGCATAGATTGGGACTTTGGTCGTGTGCCAATTGCCAGTTCGATTATTGAAGATTATGATGTGAAAAGCTTGCCGCTCTTTTTTATTATTAATCCCAAAGGTGAGTTCTTTAAAGTTCCAGCTCCAGACCCAACCAAAGGAGCTCAGGGTGAGCTTATGTCTTTAAATGAGCTGATAAAAGCCAAAGGCCGAAGAGGGGTGGGGAAGTAACCCAAACGCTTAGTAAGTGCGGTTTACAGAGCTCATTCTTCAGTCTAATTGACCGAATCCTTCTAGCACTACCTGCTTAATAGAGCCAAAGCTGCTTTTGCCAAATTCTAGTGCTTCTTCATTTGAAACCCACCGTACTTCCGTAATTCCCTCTTCCGTTTGAGGAATGAGTTCGGAGTTGTCTGAACTTTCCATCAAATACCAGTAAGTGGGTTTTAGAATACGCTTCCCATTTAAGCTGTAGGTATGGTAAGTGGTGGTAAGCGGCTTGGAGATGGTTGGCTCGGCAATTCCACATTCTTCGGCCACTTCGCGCACCGCGCATTCCTCTATGCTTTCGCCTATTTCGAGTTTCCCTTTGGGTAAATCCCAAACGCCATTTCGGTAGATGAAAAGCCAGTTGTTTTCTGCATTTCTCACAAATCCGCCAGCGGCTTCAATAACCTTGAAATGCGCGCAGAAATTCTGCCAATTCTCGGTGGTGTTTCCTCCAATTAATGCTGATGATTCACCAGCCTCACATTCGGCTATTAACTCAGCCAATTTGTGAGCATTTGGGTTTGTCAGTTTCGTGTTGAAAACTGGCTCTTTTTTAGCTTCATTTTCAAACATCAAAACCGAACCTCCTATGAAAACTTTATAGCTTTGCGCCATGGATATTTTGAACTCAGAATTAGCCTCAAATGTAGCTAATGAACTCCTGAAAATTAAGGCCGTAAAACTTCAGCCAAACGAACCGTTTACGTGGGCATCTGGCTGGAAATCTCCCATTTACTGCGATAACAGAAAAACACTCTCTTATCCTGATGTAAGAAGGCTAATAGCAAAGGGTTTGGCGCAAGGTGTGCGAGAGAAGTTTGCTGATGCTGAAGTTGTTGCTGGAGTAGCCACGGGTGCAATTGCTGTAGGGCTGATGGTTGCTGAGGAGTTGGATTTACCGTTTATCTATGTTCGTCCAAAGCCGAAAGAACACGGTTTAGGAAATCAGGTTGAGGGTCATTTGCCAGAAAACAGCAAGGTTGTGGTGATTGAAGATTTGATTTCTACTGGTGGAAGTAGCTTGAAAGCAGTTGAAGCATTACGCAAAACATCATCGGAAGTTCTAGGTATGATGGCAATTTTCACCTACGGGTTTTCTAATGCAGATGAGAACTTTGAAAAAGCCAAATGTGATATTTACACACTCTCAAATTACCCTGAGTTGGTGAAATTGGCTGCTGCTTCTGGCTATGTTTCTGAAAGCGATTTAGAGCAATTGAACGAATGGCGTAAATCGCCTTCTACGTGGAAAGCTTAAGACTTTAATTTCCAGTTTATTTCATGATGTTGATGCCGTGTTCTGCGGCCATCAGAATGTTCTAATTCAAGTTCGCCAGTTTTGGCTGCTCCTAAGACTTTAACTACTAGCAATTCATCATTTATTGCAAGTTCAATCTTGCGGCCAGCACCAAACAAATGCTGATTGAATTGCGCCAGAATTTCTGCGTTGCCACCGCTTCTAAGTCGGAGGTAGTTTTTCTCGAGGTTTTCATTGAGCAAGTTGAGCACATCTTCTAGCTCTAACTCTTGTTGGAGCACTTCGTTTAAGGAAGTTGCGTTTAGAGTTGAGTCAAAACCTTGTTGGTTAACATTTAATCCAATTCCAATAATGCTCGTGTCAAGGTTTGATTTTCTAAGCGTGTTTTCTATTAGAATTCCGGCAATCTTCTTCCTTCCAACAAGGATATCGTTTGGCCATTTAATGGTTACTTCTTCATCCGCAGAAAAGGACAATACTGTTTGATAAACAGACAAAGCAACAGTTGCGCTTAGTGCAAACTGATTTGCCGCTGACAGAAAGGCAGGCCGTAGAATATAGCTGCAAGTTAAGTTCAATCCTGGCTTACTGAACCAAGAGTTGCTTCGCTGACCTCGGCCCTCCGTTTGGGAGTCTGTAAGCACAACTGTACCCTCAATCGGCATTTTGTCACGAACAAGTTGGCGGGCATAGTTGTTGGTTGAATCAATTTCAGCCAATCTAATTAAATGCTTTCCGATGAATAGATTTGAACTCATTTGAAGGAATAATTAATGGTAAATTTGCAAATTCTTAAAAACCCTGAATGAAGAATAAATCCCGCGTAGCGGAAACTAAAGCACTCGTTGAACAAATTGTAAACGGGCTGCAGGAGAAAAAGGGTAAGCAAATAGTTAGTCTAGATCTTCGAAAACTTGATAGTGCTGTTAGCGATTTTTTCGTTGTAGCCAGTGGAGACTCTAATACGCACGTTGAGGCTTTGGCTGGTAGTGTAGAGGAAATGGTGAGGAAAGAGCTAAATGACAAACCTTGGCATGTTGAGGGAACAAGTAATGCAGAATGGGTGTTAATGGATTTTGTAACCGTTGTGGTTCACATTTTTCAGAGAGAACCAAGAGAACATTACAATATTGAAGGGTTGTGGGCCGATGCGGTTACAAAGGAATATGAAGAATTGGCTTAAGCCAAAAGGAAAAGAAAATGTCTGATAAGAATAAGAACGAAAAGGATAAGGGTAAGGAAAAGAAAGGCGGAAAATCGAAGTTTAACTTCGATTTCAGCTTTAACTTTTACTGGGTTTATGTAATGATTGCCGTGGCGTTTGTGGCCATGTTTTTTATGCCATCGTTAGATCAAGAAGACCGCAATTTAAATGATGATCAGCTTAAAGAAATGTTGGCCTCTGGCGATGTAGAAAAGCTGGTTATTGTTAATAAAGAGGTTGCCGAAATCTTCATTAAAAGCGATGCGCTAGAGTCTAATGAAGAGTACAAAAATATTAAAGATAGCCCGTTTGGAGGGTTGAGCCAAGGACCACATTTTGCGTATCAAATTGTTGAAATTCAAAATTTTGACAACACGCTTAAAGGTGTAAAGGAGAAGTTGCCAGAAGAAGAGCGCTTCACCACATCTGCTAAAACACGTAAAAACTGGGGCGATTCTGTAATGTGGCTTTTACCATTTGTATTAATTATTGGCGTCTGGATTTTCCTCATGAGGAGAATGAGTGGCGGTGGTGGCGGTGGTGCTCAGATATTTAATATTGGAAAGTCTAAAGCACAGCTGTTTGAAGGAGATACCAAGGTAAATGTTACGTTTAACGATGTTGCAGGATTGGATGAAGCTAAGGTTGAGATTAAGGAGATAGTTGAGTTCCTTAAAAGCCCAAAGAAGTACACCGATTTAGGTGCAAAAATTCCGAAAGGAGCGCTGTTAGTTGGCCCTCCGGGGACTGGTAAAACGTTACTTGCTAAAGCAGTTGCAGGAGAAGCCAAGGTGCCATTCTTCTCACTTTCGGGTTCAGATTTCGTAGAGATGTTTGTTGGAGTAGGAGCAAGTAGAGTTAGAGATTTGTTCAAGCAGGCAAAGGAGAAATCTCCGGCTATCATCTTTATTGATGAGATAGATGCAATTGGTCGAGCTAGAGGAAAAAGTATGTCTCAGGGTTCTAATGATGAACGCGAGAACACACTTAATCAACTTCTAACAGAGATGGATGGTTTTGGTACAAACAGCGGGGTTATTATCCTGGCAGCTACCAACCGTGCCGATATTCTTGATAGAGCGTTGATGAGAGCAGGTCGTTTTGACCGTCAGATTTTGGTTGATATGCCTGATTTGGTTGAGCGAATAGAAATATTCAAAGTGCATTTGAAAGAGCTAAAGTTGGAGAAGAATGTGGATGTTGATTTTCTTGGAAAACAAACGCCTGGGTTCTCTGGAGCAGACATAGCTAATATGTGTAATGAAGCCGCTTTGATTGCCGCTCGTAAGGACAAAAAAGCAGTTGAAAAACAAGATTTCTTAGATGCAGTTGACCGAATTATTGGTGGACTTGAGAAGAAAAACAAAATCATTTCTAAAGACGAAAAGAAGGTAATTGCTTATCACGAAGCTGGCCACGCATCGGTTAGTTGGTTGGTAGAACATGCGTCTCCGTTGGTAAAAGTTACCATTGTACCTAGGGGAAGGTCTTTGGGTGCTGCGTGGTATTTGCCAGAAGAAAGACAGATTACTACGAAAGAACAGATGCTTGACGAAATGTGCGCTGCCTTGGGTGGACGCGCTGCTGAAGAAATCATCTTCGGAAAGGTTTCTACCGGTGCGTTAAGCGATTTAGAGAAAATCACCAAGCAGGCGTACGCCATGGTAACGGTTTACGGCCTAAGCGATAAGATTGGAAACATCAGCT
>JBMYXX010000047.1:0-14054 GCA_049608805.1 Flavobacteriales bacterium
TTCCTGTGTGCTCATAATTTCTAAAAAGGACTGCAAAGTAACGGGGCTACTCTTAAATAACCTGAGTTCGATTAAAAAAATGAATTCAGACCGCACGAAAATGGTGTAATTCAACTAAAAATGATGAAAAAATAGCGGGCTATTTTGAGACGTTTTTAGGAAGAAGAACGATGTTTTTGTGCGGATTTCAGATTATGCTGTTCCCAAAAAGGTCGAAATACTTCGTTCACTTTTCTTGCTTTGACCCGCCAAAGCCGCGAAAACCAGCCTTGTATTTTGGCTTTTTTTGAAATTCTGAATTCTCATGTTTTTAGCCGAAGTCAGGTTAATATTGCAAAGCGGATATTTTACCATGGATTACGACAAGCTTCCAGACATACCAAAAGAGTTTTTCAACTCAGAAACCAACCGGCCATTTTCTAATTGCTTGGTTTGCGAATGCAATTTGATGGAAGAATCGCAGCCGTATGCCATTGAACGGGCAATAAGGCATTACCCAGAAATGGAGTTGAAAAGTGTGGTTTTTGAATACGCGCTATGCGCCAACTGCATTGCTCAAATGGAGAACGAACTATCATCAGACACCAAGTTGGCAATAATGACCTACTTCAGTGAGAATCTAGATTTCAACGGCAGACCTCAGTGGAAACCACAGTCTGAAGATGATGAGGAAGAAGAACCATCTCCGTTTAACATCTCAGAATGGATAGACAACTGTTCTGTAAAAGGTGTTCCTAAAAGTGAACTTTACGAATACACGCTTTGCGCAAGATGCATTGGCGGCAAAATAATTCCAGAAGTTGTACCCTACATGATTAGCGGTTTAGCGCAGGATGATATCGTAGAGTTATTCTCGAACAAATCGCTTGGTTTCTTAGATGATTTTACTGACAAGCATTTCTCTGGGCCGCCCGAGTTAAAAGAGCTTTTTAAAGGCCGACCAATTTTAGTTTGACGTTTGTCATGTTTCACTTTAACCCAATTATGTAGTTTAAGTTCTAATGACCAGCATTCGCGTTAGGCCACGATTTAAGGATGAATACACAATCCAACCCGAAGAGGTTGAGAAAGTGATTAGAGCACACCTCAAAGACCCTAATTGCCCGTGTACCGCCAAGTTTATTCCTGGTTTTATTGTGCTAAAAATCCTTCCTAAAGACCAGCATTTTTGGTCTCCTCAATTGAGTCTTTCATTTGAAGAGAACGTTGAATCGGGTAAAACCACAATTAGAGGTTTATACGGACCAAACCCAACTGTGTGGGCCATTTTCACCTTCGGATATGGAGCTGTTTCCATTTCGGCCTTATTCCTTGGCCTATACGGTTTCTCTCAATATTGGCTTAATCAGGATGCTTCAATTCTCTGGTTCATTCCGTTTTTTGGGCTTGCCGCTCTAATACTTTACCTGGTGGCCCAGTTTGGGCAAAAGCTAGGAGTTGAACAAACTTTTGCTCTGCATCATTTCTTTGAAGAGTCTGTAGGACATAGGATTCACATTACTTAGTAAAAACCGAGCATCAATCAGGTAAATCGAAATTTCGTTTCTTTGTAATTCGGATGACAATTTGTCCCTTGATTTCCGAAAAATCTGGAACCCCGTTAAGAACCCCAATGGCTTCAATTTTCTCGCATGCAATTGCTGCCAGCGCCTTGGGTGCGGTTAACTACCCCAAGAAGGATGTTGCCAAATATTTGGCTCTGGGAGTTTTCTGCGCAGCATTTCCCGACATAGATGTTTTGGCATTTAAACTTGGAATTCCTTACGAACATCCATTTGGTCACCGCGGTTTCTTTCATTCCTTGTTGTTTGCCTACTTACAAGGTCTTTTTATTGTGCGCGTGTTTTATTCAAACCTTGCTTTTGCAACTCGCGCTAGCATGACCATTGGTTTCTATTTTTTCTGCTGCGGAGTTTCTCACAGCCTTTTAGATGCCATGACAAACGGTGGACTTGGCGTGGCATTTTTTGCTCCGTTTGATAACGCCCGATATTTCTTGCCTTGGCGGCCAATTGAAGTTTCTCCTGTAGAGATAAAATCTTTCTTTGGCCACTGGGGAATTAGAGTGCTTAAAAGTGAATTGTACTACATTATGGTGCCAAGCTTACTGTTAGTTTTAGGAAGCTTTGGAATTCGGAAATTAAGGACGAAATAGCACCGTAAACTTTTACCAATGTCAGCTACCAAAACCATTGTTTTAGATAAAACTCAAATCAATCAGAAAATTGATAGGCTTGCTTTTCAAATTCATGAAAACCACTACCAAGAAACTGAGATAATTATTGCTGGAATTGCTGGTAATGGATTTAAGTTGGCTGAATTGCTAAAAGACCGATTAGCCATTTTTTCTGACGTTAAGGTTACGTTGGTTCCCGTTAACGTGAATAAGAAGGACCCATTGGCAAAAGATGCTTTTGTTGATTTAGAAAAGTCTGATGCTGAGGATAAAGTTGTTATTCTGGTTGATGATGTTTTGAATAGCGGAAAGACATTGATTTACGGCATCCGACACTTCTTACAAGTAAGATTAAAAGCACTAAGAACAGTGGCTTTAGTTGATAGAGACCACAAACGTTTTCCTGTAAAAGCCGACTACGTTGGCCTAGTACTAAGCACTACGCTAAAAGAGCATATTCGGGTAGAATTGGAAAACGAAATGGCCGTTTACTTGGAGTGATTCACCATTCCGGCCAACTCATCAATATCTAAATTAACTCCGTTTACCGTCCATTCTGCACGAGTATAATACGGTTCGCGTTTTTCAATCTGAAACGCCACTTTTTTCAGCATTTTCTCTTCTGATAGTCCTTTAAGAATTGGACGTTCTTCCTTGGCCGATTGCACTCTATCAACAACTGCCTTGGCTGTCATTTGTAAGTAGATGGTTATTCCTGCTCCATTCATCTCATCCATAGATTCGAAAAAGCAAGGCGTTCCACCACCGCACGCCATTACATAGTTGTCTTTATTGAGCCAAGTTCTGAGTTCTCTGCGTTCTAGCTTTCTGAACCCAAGTTCACCTTTGTCTTTGAATATTTCAGGAATCTTCATTCCAGAAGTCTTGGCTATTTCTCTATCTAAATCAACAAAATCAACTCCTAATTTCTTAGCTAACTTCTTGGCCGCTGTGGACTTGCCACTTGCCATATATCCTATTAAAAATACTCTCATGTTTGTTTCAACCTTCTGTAAAGAGCCATAAAAAACGGCTCCTATTCAACTATTAGTTACTTCGGCAAATCGCCTTCTTTCTCAATTGCTTTAATCACCATTTTATCTACAAACCCAGGCAGCAGCTTACTCAAGTAGTAAGACAGTTTTCCCTGACTTGTAAGCACAACACGTTTCTTTCGATTTTTCACACCGTTGAAAATGTGTTCTGCAACTTCTTCCGAAGTCATCATTTTCTTCTCTTCGCGAGGCGATTCTCCTTGATTACTACCATCCGCCACTAAAGCGCTTTTTCTAATGTTGCTCTCTGTATAGCCTGGGCAAGCAATCATTACATGCAAACCCGTGTTATGATTTTCGAGCCGTAAGGCACTTAAAAAACCCTCCATTGCAAACTTAGAGGCAGAATAACCTGTTCTACCCGGCAAGCCTTGATAACCAGCAACAGAAGACACGCCAACCACAGAACCATTATATTTTAAAAGTTGACCCAAAGCGTACTTTGTACAATACACCGTTCCAAAGAAATTTACTTCCATTAACGAACGAATAACTCCTAAATCGACCGTTTTAAAGAAGGCGCGCATGCTTATTCCAGCATTGTTAATCAGCACATCTATACGTCCATAATTATTGAGCGTTTGGTTAATCATCTTAACGCAATCATTCTCATTGGCAACATCGCCCTGTACGGTAATAACCTCAATATTCTTGGTTCGAAGTTCTTCTGCAGCTGCCTCAAGATTTTCAGCATTTCTTCCTGTAATGCAAATTCGGCCTCCTTCTCTCCCAAATCTTTCAGCACAGGCTTTTCCAATGCCCGAACTTCCGCCAGTAATTAGAACAACTTTATCTTTTATGAACGACATGGCGCAAACTTCGGCAATTAAGAATGAAAAATGATGAATGTTGAATTGTCCTTAACTCAGCAACAAGTAAAGTCGAGGCTCTCATTGAGCTAGCCATTGAATCGCTTTATCCGAACATTTAATTCCTAATTCATCTTTGTCTTACTATGTTAGCCGAAAGAACTCGTCTATGCAGCTAATTGAGGTCAAAACAAAGCAACAGGAATCTGAATGGATTGAATTCCCGGTTCATCTCTACAAAAACGACCCACTTTTTATTCGTCCTATTGATGCCGAAATAAAGGAGGTTTTTGACAAGGATAAGAACCGTTTTTACTCCTATGAGAAGAGTGAAACGGTTAGGTGGCTTTTGCAACAAGAGGGAAAAACCATTGGGAGAATTGCTGCTTTTATCAATGGTAAAACCTGCGATACGGAAGATCAACCAACGGGCGGTTGTGGCTTTTTCGACTGTATTGATGACCAAGCTGCTGCAAACGTGCTTTTTGATGCTGCAAAAAACTGGCTCACAGAAAGAGGTATGGAAGCTATGGATGGCCCAATAAACTTTGGAGAAAGAGATAAAAACTGGGGTGTTCTTATTGATGGCTTTGCAGAACAGAATTACGGCATGCTTTACAATGCTCCGTATTACCAGAAGCTGTACGAGAGCTACGGTTTTGGGTTGTATTTCAATCAGTTAACGTTTGGTCGGGTTGTAGATGGTTCTAAAGACTTAGATGACCGATTTTACGAACGAGCGCAACAGGCTTTAAACAATCCTGATATCAGCTTTCGGTACATCAAGAAAAAGGATTTTGACAAGGCTGCTGTTTACTTCCACGAAGTGTATTCCAAGGCTTGGGGCGGGCACAAAGGCGTTAAACCTATGACCTTACAGCAAGCACAAAAAATGTTTGGAAAGCTTAAGCCAATTGCTGACGAACGGTTAATCTATTTCGGGTTTTACAAGGACGAGCCAATCTCTTTCTTTTTGTCAATTCCAGAACTTAATCAGCTATTTAAGTATGTTGATGGCAACATGAATTGGTTTGGAAAACTGAAGTTTGCTTACCACATGAAAATGGGGCATTGCAAGAAAATGCTCGGGTTGGTTTTTGGTGTAATTCCGGAATGGCACGGGAAAGGCGTGGAAAGCGCCATGGTTGTTGCTTACACAGATATTGCGTGGAAACAAGGACTTCCGTACAAAACAATTGAAATGAACTGGATTGGTGATTTCAATCCTAAAATGATGCGCGTATGCGAGCAGTTAGGAGCAGAAGTTTGGAGAACGCATGCCACTTATCGTTATCTTTTCGATAGAGAAAAGCCTTTTGAACGTTGCCCAATTATTGAATAATGCGCGATTACATCTACATATTAAACCTCACTCCCAAATTCCAAGACCAGAACAATTGGACTGAAAAGGAGAATGAAATTTTGGGAAAGCATGACCAGCGTCTGTCGCGGCAAAAAGAGCGAGGCGTAGTTAAGTATGTAGGTAAAACTGATTTGCCAATTGAAAACGATAAGAATTTTGGACTGGTTGTTTTTCAAGCAGAAAACGACACAATGGCCGAATTATTCATGCAATCTGACCCTGCAATTATGGGCAAAATGATGACTGGCGCTTGTCATCCATTTAAGCAGGTTTACTGAACCGCTAAGGATTATAATCCTTCTTCTTTCGTCTGCGGAACAAATCCCCAAGTCGGTCAAATTCTCTTTGATATGTAAGACCAACGCCCTGTGTAAATGGCGCGTTATCCGTTAGCGTATTAATATCATTACTCTTGTTGAATGCACGTACCCTAAACCGACCATCTGGGGTTATTTTGTACTCAACAATTACATCTCCAACAATATTACTAGAGCTAGATTGCGTGTTGGCAACACCTACGTTTCCATCCACCAAAATTCTATTGTTGAAGAGTTGCGTTGAGAGCGAAGCTTGTAACTCATCACTTGTAATATCATCTCCCGGGCGGTAATTCAGCCCAATATCAAAGTCGTTGCTAATCTTACTTAGCCAATTACTCAGCTGATTAGAAATCATCTCAGATGTGCTTGAGGTTAGAAACCCGCCTGCTTGCTGTAGCGCTTGATTTTGGTCTTCGGTTGGGAAGAATCTATTGAGCACCAAAAGGCCAAAAACTTGTCGGTTCATTTCCTGAACATTACCAACTCCAATCTTATTTCTAACCTCTGTCCTGGTGCTCTCATCAGTATTTGGCAAATCAATATCGAAAGCAATGTTTGGGTTAAGAAGGTTATCGGTCAAGCTCAGAAGGCAATCCACTTGAATTCTCTTCTTGTAGCTATCGTTTGTGGTATCAGGATACATTAAATCGTAAAGCGAAGTACGCACGCCATAAGACGCCTCAATGTTCACCAATGCTTGATATGGGTCTCCACTCCAATTTATTGTTCCGCCTTGCTTAATTAAGAACTTCTTATTGATGATGTTTTGAAGCGTAAACAAGTACTCACCCTTGTTGATGTAGTAGTCTCCGAACATTCGGAAATTACCTGCTTTATCTAGCGAAAGAGAAAGGTCTCCATCTCCCTTTCCTTTAATAATATCTCCAACAGCAGGGTCAAAAATCAATTGAACCATCGCATCAGAGGTTACCTCAATATCCATATCTAACGTGAGGTTCTTGAAGCTTACCTGGTACTTATCCTCCAATTCAGGCTCATCGTCAACTCCTTTAGGCTTTACAAATGTGATGAACTCACTCTCATTTACACTCTTGGCCCCGAACAGCGGAATATTGAACCGAGTTCCTCTTTCGGTTTTCATCGCTAAATCTAAATGCATGTCTTTAGGAACGCCATAAAACCTCACCTGACCAGAACCGTAAGCTCTTCCATAATACAACGTATTCATGGCCGAATTTGTATTTAGCGCCAAGAATTCTTGGGCATTTAGCTTGGCATCAAAACGAAAGTTTTTGAAGTTATCGTGTTTAACCCAACCATTGATTTTCCCTTCGTTATCCTCCTCATCTAAAGTGGTTAAATTTTCGAGATAAAAGCCATCTGGACGGACCTGAACCGTATCGTTAACCTTAAAGCGTGTGTTCAGATATGTTACCATCATGTCGGCTTCCTTGAGCACAACATATCCTGAAAGTTTTGGCGTTTTAAGCTTTCCTTTTAACGTTAAATCTGCTTTGGCTGTTCCTTTAACTTCTGTAAGCACCTTTTTTACATAAGGATCGAAAAGAGATAGTGGAATTCTATCTACGGAAGCTTTTAGATTGAAATTTTGCTTTCTGTCTGCACCAGGCAAAAACTCTCCAACCACACTTAAACTGGTTTTATCTCCCCTTCTAAACAACCCAAAAACCTGAATACTTTTTGTGGAGGGAATCCAAGTATTATTGAGCTCACCAGAGCCAACCAAAACATCGTTTAGAATTAAGGAATCTACGCGTAACTGATTGGTTAAAAACAACTCATCATAAATCCCTGAAACTTGGGCGTTTCCAGAAACTTCCCCTTCTAAATTGATGCCAGACCGCTTGGTTGCAATATTAAAGTTGGCAAGGTCAAAATCTTTAAGATTAACCTTCAGATTAGCGTTTGGGTCGTCTGCAATACTGCCGTTTAAACCAATAGACTGAAGTTCATTTAGGAACCTAAAATTGCTAAACTCAACAGTACTGGTGTCTATACGCACAAGGTTATTCGGCTCAACATTCCAGTCTAATCCGGCAATGGTAATCTTAGATGGTTCTAGATGAAAACTAACCTCTTCATTTTTAGGAAAAGAGGCCACGCCTCTAATTAAAGCGGCATTTTCAATCTTGGTTTTGTTGTCCCATTTAACCACCAAACCAAGGCTATCGTTAAACGTGAAAGACGAAATTTCAACCGCTGAAAGGAAAATACTATCCGTAATATTTACTCTGTCTGCATTAAACCCTAACTGGAACTCTTTGCCTGGGTTTTCTACCTGGATTTGAACCTGATCTACCTGAATGCCTTTGTAGGTAACTGTTTGTAAATCACCACTTAAGAATACTTCATTTTTAAGCGATGAGTAGTTTCCATTAAAATTAGACTCGCTTGAAACAACTAAGTCTTTTGCTAAGAAATAGCTTAAAATAGCTGTGTTATTGAGTGCCATACTGAAGTCAAACTCAAGTGATTTATCTACATCAAGCGCTTTAAATTCTCTGGCATAACTCGGTAAATGCTTTTGCATGAGGTTGTTTACCGCAAGCGGGATGCTTCTAAAATTGAAAATTCCGTGAAAGTCCGCATCAACTATATCAGACCTAAGTTTTAGCCTTTTGATTTCATCCTCTTCTTCCACGTTAAGCACAAACCGATTTACAGTGTAAAGAGAATCGTCTTTCTGCTGATATGTAGCGTTGCTCACTTCAATTACACCGAGCAAATTATCAATGTCATCTCCAGAGAAATCTACATCAACAACACCAGAAACGGTGGCGTCTTCTCTATCGCGAAGCAGGTTAATTTCATACAAATTGGCATGAGCAACATCTGCATGAAAATTGAACTGAGGAAGTTCTTGACTGAGGTCAAATCCACCACGAAAAACCAACGCTAAATTGGTGTCCTGAACAGTAACGTCTCCTGTAAACATGCTGCGTTCAAACTCTCCGTTAACCTCCACATTTCGGTAATCGTAACCAACTAATTCTACAGATTGTACGTTCCCAACCAAAACCGCATTAATGTCGTTTTTGGCCAAGCCTTTTCCGGTAACCTTTGCGTCTAGCGTTACTTTACCAATCCGCTCTTCATCAAGAAACTTCCCGACATCAAACCCAAACGATTGCAGCTGCCCGTTGTAAGCCAGTTTTGCCGAAGTATCATCTTGCTTTAATGAGATATCCGTTCTTACCTGGCCAATGGCAGTATTTAGTTTACCGTAAGCAACAAAATCGTTGGCAAACCCCGTAAACGACCCCTTAAAGTTTACTGTTCCGAGGTTAGAGATATACCTCGGTAATTGCAATCTTTTTTCTTGCGTAAACGGTGGTAGTGGCACCCGAATTAAATCGGAATAATGTGTTTCTAACTGCTTTAAATTAACGTGCACAAACGTTTCTCTAATGTTTGGTAAACCGTCTAAATCCACATCGCCTTCAAGCAACGTTTTGTCACCATACGTCATTCTAAAATCTCTGGCGTTAAGAGAATTAACCGCTCCGTAAACATGACCAGAAATGGTTACTTCTTCCTCTAAACCGTTCAGTCCTTTTGCAAAAAACGCTACATCCTTAAGGTGAACGGTAGAGTTCTTAAGCTTGTAATCCATCTTTACATTTGAGATGAAACTCTTGTAATCTAACCACTCCTTGTAAGTGTAATGCAAATCAAGTTTCACATCACTTCTTGTGGTTTGAATTTCCAAATCTTCAACCAGCAATTCTACCGAGTTAACCTTGGCTCTACCTTTAAAATCTTTCAGAAAAAACCCACGGTTCTCGTAGCAATTTAGCTTGGTAACATTTCCGTAAATCGTGTCGGCATCAACCTTAATTTCTTGAATATTTAGGTTGATTCTTCTTACATCTAAATCTTTGTAGTCTATACCAATATTGGTTTCATCGGCATAATGATTTCTAAGCTGAAAAGATGCGTTTCTGAGTTCCAACTCATTAGATAAGACATTCCAAACGGGTGCTTCTGTTGTATCTTCTTTAGGTTTGAAATAGTCGATAAGAAATTGAATGCTCAACTTTTCATCTCCTTCATATTTATGAAGATGAAACTTCAAATCATCTATTCTAACTTTCCCTAAATGAATTTGATGGCTTTCTAAGCCAATGTAGTTTACGCCCAAATGCAGGCGATTAAGATGCGCCAGGGTATCGCCTTTCAAATCCTCAACATACAGACCTTCAAGTATTAACCGATTGAAAAACCCAATATCTACGCCCTGTACAGAGACCTCAGTTTTAAGTTCTTCCGATAAATAGCCCGCTACATACTGCGTAAGTTTAGTCTGAACGCGAGAACTTCTGAGAGCAATGTAACCTCCGCCAATAATTAGCACCAAAAGGAAGGCCAGAATACCCAGCCACGCGAATGCTTTTTTGATACTTTTGAAAATCATCAGACCTCTGAAACCCTTGCCAGCAAAGGTAAACAATAACAATACCGAGGTTAGCCCTCCAATACTATTAGCAATAGAATCATCTTGCGATGATACCTCTGCTGCAATTCTATGCGGAAAACGCGTTTTATCTAATGTTGTTGCCAGCCAAGAAGTGCATCATCAATATGGCGGAGTTGTGCCAGAATTAGCTTCGCGAGAACACCAAAAGAATATTGTTCCGGTAGTAGAAGCGGCTTTAAAGCAGGCGAAAATTGACAAATCCCAACTGCAAGCAATTGCATTTACAGAAGGCCCCGGCTTAATGGGAAGTTTACTGGTTGGCGGTTCATTCGCAAAAACATTTGCGCTTTCGCTCGGTATTCCGCTAGTGGCTGTTGACCACATGCAAGGGCATATTTTGGCTCATTTTATTGAAGACGAAAACGGTGCCGAGCCAACTTTTCCGTTCTTAAACCTAACCGTTAGTGGAGGGCACACGCAAATAGTTTTAGTTGAATCTCCGCTGGAGATGAAGGTTATTGGTAAAACCATTGACGATGCAGCCGGTGAGGCTTTTGACAAGGCTGCCAAAATTCTAAACCTTGGTTACCCTGGCGGGCCGATGATAGACAAACTGGCTAAGTTGGGGGACAAGAGTAAGTTTGGCTATGCCACGCCTCAAATAGATGGATTAGACTACAGTTTCAGCGGAATAAAAACATCTTTCTTGTACCATCTACAGAAGGAAATGAAGAAAGATGAACTGTTTATTAAGGAAAACCTGAATGACATTTGCGCTTCATACCAACATCATGTGGTCACTTACCTCCTATCTAAAATGGCCAAGGCAATTGACAAGTTTGGGGTGAAGGATATTGCCTTAGCCGGAGGTGTTTCGGCCAATAGTGAATTACGTTCACGTTTTCTCGCGCTAGCGGAAGAAAAAGGCATTAACGGACATATTCCAAAATTTGAATATTGCACAGATAACGCTGCAATGATTGGCATAGCTGGTTTCTACAAATTTCAGCAGGAGAAATTTGCTTCTTATGCAACTACACCAAAGGCACGCCTCCATTTCTAAACGCTTACGTTATTAAAACAATTAGGTCATTAAATTCTAGCAAGTCCATGAAACACATCGTTCTAAATCTTATTCTCTCAGCTTTAATTACCGCAAGTTCGCTGGCTCAAGAAACCTCTGTTCTGTTTTTAGGAAACAGTTACACCCAAACTCAGAACTTGCCGGGTACGTTGTACAACTTGGCACTTGCAGGTGGCGATACGATTTATCAAGAATCAAATACTCCTGGAGGCTACACACTAGAAGGGCATTCTACCAACGCAACTACGCTGAGTAAAATTGCAAGTAGAGATTGGGATTTTGTTGTACTACAAGAGCAAAGTCAGAGACCATCTTTTGGTGAAGCTCAAGTAGCAGCGCAAGTGTATCCTTTTGCTGAAATTTTAGTGGATTCTATTCGGTCTAATTACCAATGTACAGAGCCAATATTCTTTATGACTTGGGGAAGAAGAGATGGAGACCAGCAAAACTGTGCTGGGTTTCCTGCTCTATGCACCTTTGAAGGAATGCAAGAAAGGCTGAGAAATGCCTACCTAGAAATGACATTTGACAATGATGCAACCGTTGCTCCGTGCGGAGCGGCTTGGCAACAAATGGCCCTTGTAAATAACACATTTTGGAACGGACTTTATTCTGGCGATGGCAGCCATCCAAGTGCTTGGGGAACGTATCTAAACGCTTGTGTTTTTTATGCTACTATTCTCAGAAAATCACCCGTAGGGTTGGATTATTATTCATCTATTGGAGAAACAGATGCTGTGGTACTTCAGCAATTGGCAGAAGACATCGTTTTAGACAGCTTGAGCTCTTGGAACATTGGTCATGCTGATGTTGTTGCAGATGCCAACTTTGTTAATGAAGGTGGATCGGGATTGGTTGATTTCTCTAATAGTTCGGTAAATGCAACAAACCACTTTTGGGATTTTGGTGATGGCAATGTTTCCTCTCTTGCTGCAGTAAGTCACAACTACTCAAGTGCCGGCACTTTTGAGGTTCAATACATTGCTAGTTCGGCTTGCGACTCTGACACGGTTACGTTTGAAGTATCGCCTTCTCCAAACTCCATTCATGAAAATGATTTATTGGATTTAGTACACGTTACGCAACACGGAAACAGACTGTTTATTAAGAACGCTTTAGATGAAGATGTGCAATTGACTGTTCTAGACCTAATGGGTCGGATGATTCTCAGGAAGACCGTAAAAGCTACTTCTGTTGAAGAGATTGGCTTGAATCAAAAAACGCAAATGTATCTTCTACAATTTTCAGCTGGCAATCTTCAATCCACCAGAAAGGTTTTTATTCAATAGAATTACCACTCCGTTTCCTGCTCGTAAATCTGCTTGCTGGTACTCTGCTCGTTTTTGAAGTAGTAGGTTCCTCCCCAGTTCCATTTAACACGGCTGTACTGATTAGCAATCCCCTCTTCTCGCTTAATGATTAGTCGTTTAACTTCTCGATTGTTTTTTACCTCAGACTCTTCGGTTACTCCAATCGGGTACCTTTCGGCCAAATCTATTTGAAACTGGTTTGGCTTTGCAGGCAAAACCGAAACTGGTTTGAATGTCTCCCGAGCACTAATCTCCTCACGTTTCTTAGCGTATTCTGCATTTAAACGGGCTCTCACCTCGGCTTCGTAAGCTTCTTTGTCGGCATCAACCGAACCCTGTGCTAGTTCCTTAGCCTTCTTTTCAAACTCTTTCTTATTTCTAAAGTTCTCCTCCTTTAGCTCAACTTCCTTTTTTCGTGCTTCATCGGCTTCTATACGTAGCTGTTTTTCTAGCTCATCACGTTTTCTAGCAGATTCTGCAGCTGTTGCAATTTCTTCTTCGCGCCTGGCTCTAGCAGTTTCTTCCGATTTCAGCAGTTCTTCTTTCTCCTTGGCAGCTCTAGCTATCTTCTCAGCATCTGCCGCAGCTTGTGCTTCCTGGCGTTCTCGTTCTGCCGCGGCTCGCATCTCTTTCCACTCATTTGCCAATGCTAATTGACGTTCTCTTTTCTGCTCATCTACCAGGCGTCTTTGCTCTAAATCTGCCACTCTATCGGCATTCTTTTCTGCCGCAATTCTTGCTTGCTCCGCCTTCAAGGCTAAATCAGCCTCTTGCTCTTTTCGGTCCCTTTCCATCTTAGCAGCACGAGCCTTTTCTGCAAGCTTAGTAGCCTCAAATTGTCTTGCCAGTTCTGCCTCTTTCTCCGCCTGAGCTTCCTGTTCTTTTCTTTTTCGTGCTTCAATTACAGCCGCTTTTTGAGTGCGTTCTTGTTCTCTTCTACGTTGCTTTAAGTCACGTTCTCTATCAAAACTAGCTTCTGCTGCCGCCTCTTCCTGACTTGCATTTTTATTCTGTCTTATCTCCTCTTCTAGCTCTTCCTGAAATTCTTTTCTCAACCTCGCCTCAACCTCAGCTTTCATTTTATTCTCTCTCCAAGTCTTTTCTTGAGCAATAATACTTGCTGCTTCTTCCGCCATTTGCTCCGCTTCTGCCTCCGCCATTGCGTCTTGCTCTGCAGCCAACCTAAGGCGCTCTTTGTCAGCTTTGTCTCTCAACGCTTGTTCTTCTCGTCTTCGCTGCTCAGCCAAACGTTTTTCCTCCTCAACTCTTGTAGCCTCAGCCAATTCTTGTTGCCTTCTTTTTTCCTTCTCAGCTTGCGCGAGTCTTTCTTGCTCCAACTTCTTTTTCTCCGCTGCTTTTTTGGCCGCGTCAGCTTCTCGTAATTGTTTAAGCTCCTCCGCCAATCGTTGTTCTTCAGCTAACTGAGCCCTGCGCTTTTCTTCCTTCAATCTAACATCAGTAAGCCTTTTCTCTTCTTCTTCTGCGGCTATTCTCAGCGCCTCTTCCTCTAACTGTTTTCTGTTCTCTTCGGCTAACCT
>JBMYXX010000048.1:0-13850 GCA_049608805.1 Flavobacteriales bacterium
CTTCCGAGTTTCCAAGCGATGGACAAACCAAGCAATCGACTTTACAAGGAAAACGACCCGCATCTTTCTGCGCTTGGGCAAGCTGCTCTTGCAAGCACTTTACAGCCCTATTTAGAACAGTTAGAGAAGTAGCTTCAAAACTTCAATAATCGCTGGGTTTGTCTGACAGTGTTTTCTCTTTCTAACACAAATAAATAAACGCCCCTCGGCTGGTTTTCTAGGCTGATGGTAGAACCATTTGTTACTGCTTTTTGGAGTATAATCTGCCCAACCCCATTCAAAACCGTTAGTTCTCCAGTGAGGTTTACTTCAAACAATCCTGGAGTTGATTCCGACACGTTAAATCGCTCTGATTTTGCTTCAATTTCTTCCGTTGAGACAAATCCACATGGGTTGATTAAGTCATCGAGAAAAAACGGCTCGGAGCCCAACATTCCTATTCCTTGATTTACCCAAACTTGATAGGTGCCAGTTTCCGAAACCGTAATCTGTTGCGATTGCTCTCCCGTGCTCCATTTGTACGTTGAATAGCCCGAAGGAGCAGAAAGGGTTGTCTGATTCGCGGCTACAGCACAGACTATTTCTGGTCGTTCAATTGGCGCGGTGAGTTCCGCCCGAAGAGCTCTGTAACTTACCACCGAGTCCTGAAACAAGAGTTCGGAAATTATTTCATCCTGACTATCTAAATGAATGAGATTTGAAACTGGACGGTAACAGAAGCCATAGCCGATGGTGTGTTCGTCATCTGCATTGGTTCGGAAACTTCCCATTGCCCGTGAGTAGGAGTTGAACTCATTTTGGTATTCCCAAACAGGCGTTGCGGTAGAGTCTGTAAAGTCTAATTCGTATTCAACAGCCCTAGAAAATCGCGGAGCAGATCTGCTGTTTCCATTATCAAATAGCGTAAGATTTCCGTTGGGAAGCACACGAATATCGTGCTGCCCGCTAAACCCATCATCATTAACAAAATCAAAATCGGATGATTGTCCTCCTAGAGTCCAGAGAATTTCGCCCGTAACCCTATCAATCTTATAGAGAGCATCGGTATGCCGCATCGATATCCAAAAATCCCCATCTGCATCTTCCTCAACCGCGTTACCGTGTACGTAATCAAACCCAGTAGAGTCGTAATTGTAGGTTTCAATAAATTCTTCTGGATGAATATGGTCGATGCTCTTCCAATCGAAAACCAGATTGCCGTTTTCAAATTCTTGTAAAACAAAGCTGAGAACCGTGGTTGGATTTGCGCCTTGAACTCCGTTAAATGTGTAGCTCGACAAGTCTTCATTTGTAGAGGTTATTCCAGAAATGAGGTAATTGCCATTGTCTAAAATTCGGAAGTCATGAATGTCGGTTTGGTTGCCAGCGGTTGGAACTACCGAATCGATTAGCGAAAACGACAAATCCATTATATGGAACTTCATTTCTGAAGTAGAGTTATCATCTGATGCAAACGAGAAAACTTCAAATTCTGGATGGTACTCGAAATTGGCACAACGCGTAGTTCCTTTATTCGCGCTCCAAGTGAGATAGCCATCATCGTCAAACATGGCCAAATGCCTCGGGGCAGATTGCTGAAACAATCTAATAGGAGTAAATAGAAAGTATCCCTCAGAACTTGACGTGCCTGGTTTTCGAAACTCGTACTTCGGAAAGTCTTCTGGAATAGGACGGTTAAAAATTTGCCCAACTAAATTTAAGCTGGAACCTATGAGAATAATAAGAGTGAATATCTGCTTGTTCATACGCGCTATTGCGAATATACGCGAACCGAATGGACAGCTTGGCTGTATGAGCTGGGTAAAAAGTTGAGGCAATTTTGGTTTCTTGCAACTTCTTCAACTAATCAACCTCTTGGGTAAACCGCGCAATTTTCTTTTCAGGACGCAGCTTTTGCTGGTCGTGAGCCTGTTTTTTGTGTCCTTCTTTCTGTCGAGCAAAGAGTTGATTGACACCACACTTTCCAGTCGATATCTTGGAGTTTTTGGAGTGCTGCTGATTGGCTTTATCGCTTTAGCAAAGCGAGTAAAAGCGTATTTGCAAACGGAAATTCGATGGCTCGATGTTTTGCTGCTGGCATTCTGTCTTTGGCAAGTATTGAGCATTTTCTGGGCAACGAATAGTGCCGAGGCTTTTGCATCGAGCTTTCGGTCAGTGGCTTTGTTTTTGGCTTACCTTTTCCTTCGAGTTCTTGTAGTTTCTGACGAAAGATGGAAGCGGTATTTACCGCTAACCGTCTCGCTTGCATCTTCGGTTTATCTCTTAGTTCTATGGATTGAACTTTTTAGCGTTACCAGCGATATTGGCCTTAACGCGCAGAGCATCTATTTGCTTAGATATCCAACAGAAACTAAAAATCTCACCTCAATCATTCTGTTGATTTCCATGGCATTTCACTTGCAGGATTTGTTACAAAATCAGGGTTGGAAAAGATGGTTTTCAATAGTAAACATGGTATTGATGCTGGGCACACTTTTCCTATTTAGCACAAGAGGAATAAGCCTATCCATTTTGGCAATTGGAGGAGCAATTTTGCTGCTTCAAATGTTTTGGAAACGGCATCGATTCAAACATGCCGTGGCGATTGGTCTGGGGCTCATTTTGTTGGGGACAAGCCATTGGTTTGCGTCCAATAAATTCAAGACCGAAGCGGCAAAAGCATACAGTAAAACCGAAGAGGTTGCCGCTCAAGAACCAGATGAAGAATCTGCGGAGCATGCCTACAGATCAGCAAATGAAAGAGTGAGCCTGTGGAGTAAAACGCTTGGCCTTATTAAGCAAGATCCAATTTTAGGAGTTGGTGCTGGCAATTGGCAAATTGAGTATCCTAGAATTGGCTTAGATGGTCTTGAACGAGCACAATTTAGGACCACATCTTTTAAACGGCCGCATAATGAGGTGCTTAGCGTCCTTTGCGAAACAGGAATAATAGGTCTGATACTATTTGTCTTGGTGCTTCTTCGGTTTTTCCAAAATGGATTAAATGCAAGTAAAACAGATTTGCCATTTGTCGCGGCAATGGTTGGCTTGATTACGGCTTCTATGTTCGATTTTCCTCGAGAAAGGATGGAGCATAACTTACTTTTTGCTGTGATGTTGGCGTTAACAGTTTCAGAGCAACCAATGGCTGAATTGAAAAAGAAAAGTGCTCAATTGGTGCACATTGGCTTAGTGATTATGTGTGCATTCGGCATGCTGGTCTTTGGCTTTCGTTACCATGGGGAACGTAATTATGACAAGTTGCGTATCCTAAAAGCGCAACAGAAATACTCCGAGTGTATTCGCTACGCGGATAAAGTTGAAAACCCGTTTTATACCGTTGATTGGATTAACTATCCTATTGCTTGGTTTGTAGGAGTTTGCTACTCTTATCAGGGTCAGTTTGCAGAAGGAGAGAGAGAATTTGAACGTGCTCTAGAATTAAACCCTGGGAACTTCCACACACATAATAACCTCGGGTTTTGTCTCGCGCAGCAAGAAAAGTACAGCATAGCTGTTCCGTTTTTTGAAAGCTGTTTAGCTATCAATTCTAAGTTTGAGGAGGCCCGTTTTAACCTCGCCTTTTCTTTGATTAAAATGAACAAGTTTGACGCGGCTACCGAAACACTTAGCGTGCATGTTACAGACACGGCAAAGAAGGATATCTATCTCGCAGAAATTGAGAAACTAAAGCTCTAAAGAAGAAAAAAGGGCAGTTTAAGAAATACGTTAAATTCGCGGTAATCCGTAATTTTTATAGACATGAGTAAACTGTACAAGTATTTTTCAATTCTGACTTTGCTTTTCGCTGTAAGTTTTTCAGCGCAAGGCCAATCAGTAACGGTTGTTTCTGGAAGCCCGCAGAACCCAGATGTTGTCAGTTCATTTGCCCTGACTCTTTCAGACCCAACAGGTTTTTCTCAAGAATGTCTAAATGACGGTTACGGAAATTATAACTGTTACAATAATTACACGATTACAATCGCACAAGGAGGGTATAATTATTACAGTGGATCAGCTGGAATTTTGTTTGGTTCGAACACAATTACATCCACTATGAGTGAATTGCAATCTGTACCAAACAATTCAGTTTTCAACGTAACTGTTACTGATTCATGGCCGCAAGGGGAGTATGGAATAATAGCTGGCCCGTGGTCATGCACAGATTGTTTTCGTACTTCTAACCTAGCAGTTACAACCTCGGGTGTTGATGTTAGCTGTGGCTCTCTTGGCAGCGCGACTGCAAGTGTTTCTGGTGGAATTCCTCCATACACATACAGTTGGACAGGGGGAGGTTCAACTTCATCTATTGACATTGCAACACCTGGAACCTATACGGTTGCGGTTACGGATGGAAATAATGTAACCGTCAACGAATCTGTGATTGTTGGTGGAACGGCCAATTTAGCGGTTACGGCTACTGGTTCAGACATTGACGATTTATGTGATGGAGGGACAGTCTCGGTTGTTGTTAATTCTGGGACTCCTAGTTATTCCTATTTATGGAGCGATGGTTCAACAACAAGTTCGGTTTCAGGATTAGACCCTGGAACTTACACGGTAGAAGTTACTGATGGAAATTGCGTTCAATCGGCAAGTGCAACAGTAGCTTACGTGCCAACTCTGGTTGTAGAATCAGGCAGCACTCAGAGTGCGAACACAACTTCTTTCGCTTTAGAACTATCAGACCCTACTGGCGGATTGTTTGACTATACATCGGATGGATATGATGTAACAACCGATTATGGAATTCAGATTACGGATTGCGCTGGTACCGTTTACTATAACGATGATGTGTTTCCTGGCACAATGCCAGCTCCTTGGGATGGAATGCTGAATTTAACAATGGACCAAATGGTTGTTCCGCCAGCAGGTGCATCATTAGATGTTAGGGTACGAGAATGGAATAGTAATACTTATTGGATTTGCAGTGGCTGTTTCCATACGTTACCTGCAAATGACGAGTGCAGTGGGGCCATAGCATTAACCCAAGGAGCGACATGTTCGCCAACCACTGGTTCACTTGAGAATGCAACTCAGTCTGCAGCAGGATGTTCTGGGGGAGCTGGTGCCAATGACGTTTGGTTTGTCTTCACTGCCACGGCAGAATCAGCTACTGTAGATGTAAACGGAAGTGCAGATGTTGATGCTGTATTTGAGTTCTATGAGGCTACTGATTGTGCATCACTACCTGCATTTGGTATCTGTGTTGATAACGGATTTTTTGCTGGAGACCCAGAGTCTGCTCAATTTGACAATTTGACCGTAGGAGGTACTTATTACATCCGTGTTCATCATTATGGTGGAGGAATTCCAGTAGACCCTTCTTTTGATATATGTGTATACGCATTGCCACAACCAGCTAATGATGTTGCTTGTGGAGCAATTGCGGTAACCAACGATGGTGTTGCTAACGGACCATACGACCATGATGGTAATACAGCGGAAGTTTGGGAAGCAGATGCTGTTCCAGCTGGTACTTCGTGTACCTCCCAAGACGGATGGTGTGCTGCAGACCCCGGTGTAGAAAACAGCGCATGGTACACATTTGTAGCACCAGCCTCGGGTAACGTAACAGTAAGTTCTACAGGAACAAACTTCGATACGCAATTAGCTGTATTTGCTGCGGCCAACTGTCAGGATGTTGAATCTGGGACTTCGGTTACATTACTAGCCGCAAATGATGATGACCCAGCAGGAGGATTGACCAGCTATGTTATTCTTTGCGGATTGAATCCGGGAGAGACGTACTATGTAATGCTAGATGGTTATAACGCTGCTTCTGATGATGAAGCGTTCATAACCGTAACAGAAGCTACGGTTGAAGCAGACTTTACATATGCGGCAACTGGCCTTTCTGTAGCATTTACAGATGCAAGTTCAGGTGCTGTAGCTTACGCTTGGGATTTCGGAGACGGAAACGTATCGACCGATGCAAGCCCAACACATGTTTACGGTGCTGATGGTCCTTACACAGTTTGCTTAACAGTAACAGATGCTAACGGATGTACTTCTGAGTACTGTGAAGCAATTCAGGTAGCTGATATAGCAACAACAATTGCGGAAGCTGTAGAGAGAGGAATGGAAGTTTATCCTAACCCATCTAACGGTCAGTTTGTGTTGACTGTAAGAGGAGTTGAGGCAGATGTTGAGATTGTAGTTATGGATGTTGCAGGCCGTCAGGTTTACAACGAAGGAGCCACTTTGAATAACAGCTTCCGTAAAGAGCTAACCTTGGATGTTGCTAAAGGAACTTACCTATTGCAAATTGCTACTATGGAAGGTCTGGTAACTAGAAAGATTCAGGTTCACTGATACGTAAAGAGATTGATTTTAAAGAGCCCAGATGTTATTCATCTGGGCTCTTTTTGTTTCAATTATGCTATACTGATAAACTACACTAGAGCAACAGTGCTAAATGTTTGGAAAAGCGTTGAGTTTTACGCTGCAATCTTCAAGTAGGCAAGATGAACTAAGCTTCAATTTTCCTAATTCAATAAGGCCCATCTGCTGCTAGAATGAGAGCACCAGTAAACCTCAGATTTACCTATGTAGCGTTACATGTCCGGTGTAAATATGTTGATGGTTTTTCCAATCAATTATTTCAAATCGATAGACATAAACCCCTTGCTCCACCTGGTGTCCGCGATAGGTTCCGTCCCAATGGTATTCATCATCATGGGTTTCAAAAATTTCCTCGCCCCATCTATCGTAGATGATGAAATTGTACTCGTTATATCCTTCTCCTTTTCCAAAAAATAGCTCGTTTAAATAATCACCGTTAGGTGTAAAACTGTTAGGTATGTAGAATACAAACACCGGGTTAACAACAACATCATGGCTAATGGTATCTGCGCAGCCATTGGCTGTTACTACCTCAAGAGAAACGGCATACGTTCCAGTGTCAGCATAGGTATGAGTTGGGTTAATTTCGGATGAATAATCTCCATCGTCAAAAGTCCAATACCAATCCACCACATCTACGCTAGACTGGTCGGTAAATTCAAAAACGGGGTCGCTAACATCTGTCATGTAGAAGTTGGCCTCGTAAAGAGCAGTTGGGTTGGCGTGCACCGTAATTAACTCTTGCTCTGTGAGGCTTGCCACGCAACCTGCTGCCGATGTTACTGTGAGTGAAATGTCATAGTAAATCGTTGATGTGTCGCCCGGTTCTGACCCCAAGAAATCGTGTCCGGGATGCTGAGCATACACGGTACCAGAACTATCTCCAAATGTCCAAGCCCAGCTGTCTAAAAAGTAGCCTGGCGGAATGGTTGATTCGCTCCAGAATTGAACTGGTAGGATTTGACAGCCTTCAAACTGGTCCGCAGCAATTGCTACGATTGGAAGTGGATTAATGTGTACTGTCTGGGTATCTGTATCTGAGCAACCGTTGTTCGTAACTGCTGTAAGAATTACCTCGTGGTCGCCAAACTCCGTGAATATGTGATTAGTGTTTTGTGTTGTGTCAGAATCAATTCCATCAAACGACCAAGTCCAAGCATTTAGCGAGTCGTTTGAAGCAACAACTACCGAAGATTGGTCTGTGAAGAAAACCGTATCGTGTTCGCAAAAGAGCGAAGTAAACGTAAAGTCAACTACGGGATTTGGATGAACAAAAATGTCGTTGTGGGTAACGTTAGATTTGCAACCAGCAGAATTTACAACCTCTAATGTGGCAGAGTTAAACCCAAAATTCTCGTAGGTAAACGTTGGGTTTTGTTCCGAACTCATTTCCATATTTTCGAACGTCCAATTCCAGTTTGTAATAGGATATGCGCTTGTACCAGTGCTGAGGTCAGTAAACTCAGTTTCGGCACCATGACAAACCGTGCTGGCACTGAAATCTACAACGGGTAACGGGTAAATTTCAAACTCGTTGGTGACTGAATGGCTACACCCTTCATCAGACCAAACAGTAAGTTCGGTAGAGTAGATGCCAACTGCCAGCGTGTCTAAAATTGGGAACTGCCCGAGGAGCGTATCCGTTACATTTATTACCCACTGCCATTGGTCAATTGTTCCAGAAACGATAGACGAGTTGTCTGTCAGCGTTGCAACATTATCGGCACAGGCATTTGTGAAGCTGAAATCCGCAACTGGCATCGGGTAAACAGTTACATCATTGGTAATTGAATCGGCACAACCGAAATCCGTTTCAACAAGCAGTTCTACCGAGTAAGTCCCTTCCGCTGCATAATTGTGAGAAGGGTTTTGAGAAGCTGAGGTATTGCTATCTCCCAAATCCCAATCCCAAGAGACAATTGGGCCGCTGTTCACGGTGCTACCATCCAAGAAGTTTACGTCTTCAATTAAGCACGCATTTGCTACGCTGAAATTGGCAGTAGGATTTGGATGAATGTCGATGCTCTGAGTGGTAACATCTGAGCAACCTTCATCCGTAGTAACGGCCAATATTACTTCATACGTTCCTTCCGTTGGGTAATTATGGTCGAAGGTGGTTGCGGTTTCCGAATTTCCATCTCCCAGCACCCAAGTAGTTGAAACAATTGTTCCGATAGAAGTGCTTTCGAAATTGATGATTTCTGCTTCGCACGCTTCGGTGTTTGCAACAATTATTGCTGTCGGATTTATCATCACGGTAACGATTACCGTGTCTGTGTTTAAGCAACCTGCCGCATCGGTTAAATGCACAACATATTCTTCCGTTGCGGCTGGTGTAGCTAAAGGGTTTGCAATTGTTGGGTTCGACAACGAGCCGCCAGGGAACCAAACAAAACTTCCTACGCCAACGGCTTCTAATTGTGCCGATTCTTCCTCACAAATCGATTGATCAACACCAGCATTAATTGCAGGTAATTGATTCACAGTTATCGCAACATCATCGGTGTTTACGCAGCCGTTTCCGTCAGTTCCGGTAACGGTTAATGTACTTGTAGAACCTCCCGAAAAAGTTGGGTTTGCAACGTTGGCATTATCTAAATCTGTTGCTGGGTTCCAGACATAATTCGTAGCACCCGAAGCGCCTAATTGCAACACTTCTCCAAAGCAAATGGCATCATCCAAACCAGCATCAACAAGCGGCAATGGATTCACGGTTACTTCAACATCATCCGTGTTTACACAGCCGTTTAAGTCTGTTCCCGTAGCGGTTAAAATCGTTGTTGAATTTCCAGAAAAAGTTGGCGTTGCGCTTGCTCCATCATCCAAATCTGCCGAAGGCGACCACACATAAGTTGAAGCGCCAGAAACGGATAACTGAACTTGTTCTCCGATACAAATTGCTACATCTGCGCCAGCATCAATAACTGGCAAGGCATGAACAGTAACTTCAACATCATCTGTGTCTTCGCAGCCGCTTGCATCCGTTACCGTAACGGTAAATAGGGTAGTGGTGGAGCCCGAGAATGTTGGATTTGAGATAGCCGCATCGTCAAGCCCCGTGGCTGGGCTCCAACTAAAGTTTGAGGCTCCCGATGCGTTTAACTGTGTTGTTTCTCCGACACAGATTTCAACATCGGCACCAGCATCGGCAACTGGCAAACCGTTTACGGTAATGGTCACATCATCCGTGTTTACACAGCCGTTTCCATCAGTTCCCGTAACCGTGAAATTGGTCGTGGTTAAACCTGAGAAAGTTGGATTGGAGATATTCGCATTGTCTAAATCTGTGTCTGGACTCCAAACATAATTTGTGGCTCCAGAAGCCGCCAACTGATACGTAAATCCTGAGCAGATTTCAACATCCAAACCAGCATCAACAACTGGCAACGGATTAACCGTTACGTTCACATCATCCGAACTAGAACAGCCATTTCCGTCCGTTCCTGTAACGGTTAATAGTGTTGTGTTTGTTCCTGAAAAAGTAGGCGTAGCACTTTGAGCATTATCCAAATCTGTGGCTGGTGTCCAATCGTAAGTTAACGCTCCAGAAACCGATAATTGAACTTGATCTCCGATACAAATTGCTTCATCTAATCCAGCATCAATAATTGGAAGCGGGTTGATGGTTACGGTAATATCATCGGAAGCATTGCAACCGTTTGCGTCCGTTCCGAGAACGGTAAATGTGGTTGTGGTCGTTCCTGAATAAACAGGGTTTTCGATGTTCGGATTGTCCAATCCAGCGGTTGGAGACCACACGTAAGTTGATGCACCGGAAGCTGATAATTGAACCGTTTCACCAATGCAAATTGCGGTGTCAATTCCTGCATCAACAGGAAGGATTGCGTTAACCGTAATCGTGATTTCATCCGAATCGGTACAGCCGTTTCCGTCAATAGAGGTAACCGTATAAGTAGTCGTGGTTGAACCTGAGAAAACAGGGTTGTCGATGGCGTAATTGTTCAAACTATTCTGTGGCCCCCAACTGTAACTCACTCCGCCAGAAGCTTGCAGTTGAACCGATTGCCCGTCACAAATAACTTCATCTGGTCCAGCATCAACTATCGGTAAATCGTTGACGGTTACCAGGACATCATCGGTGTTGGTACAGCCATTTCCATCGGTTCCAGTAACGGTTAGTATTTCGGTTGCAGTTCCTGAAAAAGTAGGATTTGAAATTGTCCCATCATCAAGGTTTGTTGCGGAATTCCAGCTGTAAGAAGTTGCTCCGCTGGCTCCCAATTGAACAGTAAATCCAGTACAAATCACTTCATCTGCGCCAGCATCAACCAGCGGAAGCGAGTTGACAGTAATGGTTACATCATCAGTATTCGTGCAGCCGTTTGCATCGGTAACTGTTACGGTAAAAGTGGTTGTGGTCGTTCCCGAAAATGTCGGGTTATCGATGAGAGCATCATCCAATCCCGTGGCTGGATTCCAAGAGTAAGAAACACCACCAGTTGCTTGTAATTGCGTGCTTTCTCCGGTACAGATTTCGGTATCTGCGCCAGCATCGACAACCAAAAGTGCGTTTACGGTAACGGTTACAGCGTCCGTATTTACGCATCCGTTCCCGTCCGTTCCAGTAACGGTTAGGGTGGAGGTTGCAGTGCCGTCAAACGTTGGGTTAGAGATGTTTGCATCATCCAAATCGGTGGCTGGATTCCATACATAATTTGTTGCGCCCGATGCGTTTAATTGCGTGGTGCTTCCGATGCAAATGGCAACGTCAGAACCCGCATCAACCGCTGGCAAAGGATTCACGGTTATGGTAACATCATCGGTGTTTACACAACCGTTAGCATCTGTTCCAGTAACGGTTAAAGTTTCGGTTGTTGTTCCTGAAAAAGTAGGATTTGGAATCGTTCCGTTATCCAAATTTGTTGGGGAATCCCAAGAATAAGAAGTCGCACCTGTGGCGCCTAATTGAACAGTAAATCCAATACAAATTGCCTCGTCTTGGCCAGCATCAACAATAGGCAAAGCGTTAACCGTAACCGTGATGTCGTCCGTGTCAACACACCCGTTGGCGTCCGTTCCTGTAACCGTAAATGTCGTGGTGGAAGAACCATCGAAATCTGGATTAGCTATGTTCGGATTACTCAAGTCGGCCGTTGGAGACCATGTGTACGAATCAGCTCCAGAAGCTCCTAATGTGGCGACATCGCCATCGCAAATTGTAACATCAATTCCGGCATCAATCACTAAAGGAACAGGTTCCGAAATCACAACATCAATCGTGGTTTGACAAGCGTTCGCATCAATAATTGTAACGGTATAAGTGTTGGGTAAAAGGTCGATGAACGCGCCTGTCGGCTGATGGCCGTTCCCAATGTCATAAGTGTAGGTTGGAGTGCCACCAGAAGCGGCAACCTCAAACTGTCCGTCATTTGAACCGAAGCAGGTCAAATCAGTTTGCGAGACAATTGAGGCCGTGAGTTCAGTCGGTTCGGTAATCGTTACCGGAACTTGAACCGAACAGCCGTTCGCGTCAGCAACAGTTACCGAATATGTTCCTGCGGAAAGGCCGTTGAAATTTCCAGTTGCTTGGGTGCCGTTTCCAATATCGAAAGAGTAAGGTCCCGTGCCATCTTGAGCCGCAATTTCTACGGTTCCATCTGTTCCGTTAAAACACGAAACTTCGGTTTGTGTAACGATATCGGCAGTGAGAGAAATAGGCTCCAAAATGTTGACTACAATTGAGTTTTGACAGCCAACCGCGTCTTCAATTGTGATGGTGTGCGAACCCGCGGTTAAACCCGCGAAAGCACCACTCGCTTGCGGTCCATTTCCAATATCAAAAGTATAAGGCGGAGTGCCACCAGATGCAGAAACATCAACGGTTGCATCGGCCATTCCGCTACAAGATGCATCCGTTTGGCTATCAATTGCTCCGATTACTTCCGTTGGCTCGCCAAGCGTGATTGAAACGGTATTCAAGCAACCATTCGCGTCAGTAATATCAACAGAATACGTTCCTGCCGAATAGCCAGTAAAGGTTCCGCTGGCTTGCGTTCCCACGCCTTCGTCAAACAAATAAGTTGGCGTTCCGCCTGATGCCGAAATAGTGAATTCACCGTCAGTTCCGCTAAAGCATGTAGGATCAGTTTGGGATTGAATTGAACCCACCACTGGTGTAGGTTCATCAATCACAATCGCCACGATATCGGAGCAATCGTTATCATCCAGAACCGTTACAGAATAGGATCCAGCAGCCAACCCAGTAAAGTTGCCAGAAGCCACAGGCCCAGCACCAATGTCATAGGTATAAGGCGGTGTTCCGCCTGATGCAGACACGGTTGCAGAACCGGTAGAAGCACCGTTACAATCTGCATCCACGGTAGCATCTAAGGCACCGACAACAGGGGTAGGTTCTAAGATGGTAACGGGAACGGGGAACGTACATCCATTAGCATCTTGTGCGGTAACGGTGTAGCTGCCAGCAGCCAGAGAACCGAACGTTCCCGATGCCACAAATCCTGCCCCGATATCGTACGTGTATGGACCTGTAGAACCCGAAGCAGTAACGGTAACAGAACCCGTAGCCGCGCCATTACAATCGGCATCAACTTGAGTTGTGATAGAAGCGGTTAATCCACTTAGATCCGCCACGGTCACGGCTAAGATGTCGGTACATCCTTGTGCGTCAGTTACGGTTACGTTGTACGTTCCCGCAACTAAAGACCCGAACGTTCCAGAGGCCTGCGCACCAGTGCCAATATCGAATGAGTAAGCCGTAGTTCCACCCGAAGCCGATACGGTGAATGACCCGTTGGCGTTGCCGCAGGTTGCATCGGTAACGGCATCTTGAGAAAGCACTAAAACAGCCGGTTCGTTAATCGTAATGGCCACGATATCGGAGCAATCGTTGTCATCCAGAATGGTAACCGAGTACGACCCAGCGGCTAACCCAGTGAATGAACCAGAAGCGACAGGCCCAGCCCCAATGTTGTAAGTATAAGGAGGCGTTCCGCCCGAAGCAGATACAGAAGCCGAACCCGTACTAGCTCCATTACAATCTGCATCCACGGTAGCATCTAAAGAACCAACAACAGGCGTAGGTTCGTTAATGGTAATGGCCACGATATCCGAGCAATCGTTGTCATCCAGAATGGTAACCGAGTAAGAGCCAGCGGCAAGACCAGTAAAGTTGCCAGAAGCCACAGGACCAGCGCCAATGTCATAGGTATAAGGAGGTGTTCCGCCAGATGCAGACACAGAAGTAGAACCCGTAGCCGCCCCGTTACAATCTGCATCCACGGTAGCATCTAAGGCACCGACAACAGGGGTAGGTTCTAGTATGGTGACCGGAACGGGGAACGTACATCCATTAGCATCTTGGGCGGTAACGGTGTAAGATCCAGCGGATAGCGAACCGAACGTGCCCGATGCCACAAATCCTGCCCCGATATCGTAGGTATATGGACCCGTAGAACCCGAAGCAGTAACGGTAACAGAACCCGTAGCCGCGCCATTACAATCGGCATCAACTTGAGAAGTTATGGAAGCGGTTAACCCACTTAAAT
>JBMYXX010000049.1:0-13779 GCA_049608805.1 Flavobacteriales bacterium
ATCAAGAATCTGCCAACTTGGTGAGTTCATACATGGGAACATACGGTTTGTCTTCCATGGCATTTGCGTTAATCCTAACCTTCGTGGCAGGGCGCGTTCGTATTAACAGAAAGCTGATTCACATGGCCAGTTTAATTATTGGCGGAGTTGGTTTTGTTTACATGTATTTCGTTACCGACCACATTATGCTGCAAGTGTCGTTTGCATGTATTGGCATAGCTTGGGGTAGTATTCTTTCAATGCCTTACGCCATGCTTTCAAGTTCGATTGACGAGAAGAAAATGGGGCTTTTTATGGGCTTGTTCAACATGTTTATTGTAATCCCGCAAATTGTAGCTGCTCTGGGCGGAATAAACTGGGCGTACAAAACGCTTCTTGGCGATGCAACTATTAACACCATGATTTTAGCTGGAATTTGCCTCATTGTTGCTGGATTCAGCAACCTTCTAATCACCGAAAAGGAAGCTATTAGCTAGCTAACAATTGTTAAAAGCGAGCGGCTAATTCAATAATGCCAATCGGTTGGCGGTTCTTAGTAATGAACCAAAAACTGAAAGTCATGAAAAAGCTACTTGTATTACTCGTTTCGGTTGTTTCGCTAAATGCAACCGCCCAAGACAGTCCAAAGCATCTGAACGTATTGGCTGTAAACGGTTTAAACATGCGTTCTCTACCCGATTCTAAAGCCAGAATTGTAACTAAAGTGCAATACGGAAAAAGGGTAGAAGTGTTGGAAAAGACCAAGGCCCAATTACAACTTGGCTGGGTAAAAGACCACTGGTACAAAGTAAAATACCGAGGTAGAGAAGGCTACATCTTTGGAGGGTACCTAGGCGAATTATCAGCACCAATAACTTCAGTAGAGTCGGGTTTGTTGGCCGATGTTTTACCCAATTATTGCGCTCAGAATTTCAAGCTTATTGGTGAAAAAGTAAACTCAACTGAGTTGCAGCGCGGAGGAGATACGCTCTTTCATACACTTTCAAGATTTACAAACTCTAGCGAACTTGAAACTGAAATAGAAGGAAGCCGAAGAACATCCACCTTATTGCTAAAGCAAGATGTGCAATCTGCATATGTACTGCTACAGGCTTTACTCAAAACAAATGCGAAGCCGCAACTTTTAGAAGAACTCAAATTTGTAAAAGCAGAGGATGGTTCGCTATCAAGAATCAGCAACGCGAGTCAGACCATTTCAATCAGAAGACTGTCGGATCAGATAACGGAGCTCAAGTTCACATCTCATTTAGGAGATAGTCAAGCTTCTGTCCGTTAAAACAGATCACTAGAAACTAATAACGCGATTTACCGCGTCTGTAATTTGAATTCAGACAAGCGGTAAATCGCGTTTCTAGATTGTAATTGTATTGGCAGTAGCGCTATAAGCGTGTTTGCCTCCTTGTATTAATGATGATGGTGCCCACCAGGTCCATGTGCATGTCCGTGGTCCAATTCTTCTTTGGTTGCCTCTCGCACGCCCATCACTTCAACATCAAAATGCAGTGTTTCTCCTGCTAAAGGATGATTAAGGTCTAACGTTACTTCTTCTCCTTCAATTTTGGCAACATCAGCAATAGAAACTCCTTCGTTGGTCTCAACACGCACTTGCATGCCTTCTACCAATTTTTCATCTCCATCAGCTTCAAAGCCAGATAACGGAACTTTATGAATGTTCTCTTCACTTCGCTCTCCGTAACCTTTGTCAGGCTTAATTGTGGTGCTAACCTTGGCTCCAACAGACTTGCCAGCCAGCGCTTCTTCTAGGCCAATAATAATGTTTCCAATTCCTTGGATGTAAGCCAAAGGCTCGTTGCCCTCAGAAGAGTCTAAAACCTCACCTTTATCGTCTTTAAGTGTGTAGTTAATGAGAACTACTTTGTTTTCTGAAATAGTCATTTCGCAATAATTTTTCGCGAAAGTGGGATTATTATTTGATTGGGTGGTAGGTGTTGAGACAGTTGTTTGAAAACATGTTTCGTTTTCCTTCATTTTTGATTTATTATAAGGAAAGTATGATGCTTGCATACTATTTTAGGAGAACTATCGTACACTTGATAGCAACCCCTAATTAATAAATCTTATGAAGTTACATTTAAGATGCCTCGCGTTGGCATTCTTCGCCTTTGGCCAATCTGTGGCCTTTGGTCAAATCAACCCAAACAATGTTGAAATAGTTAGAGATTCGTGGGGCGTTCCCCACATCTTTGGTAAAACCGATGCCGATGTGGCCTATGGCTTAGGCTGGGCAACCTGCGAAGACGATTTTGAAACCCTGCAACATCTTCTTCTAGCCGCAAATGGCAGGTTGGGAGAGGTAACCGGGAAGAACGGAGCCGTCCTAGATTTTATGGGACACATTGCCCAAGTAAAAACTCAGGTTGAGGAACTTTATGAAGGCTCTTTTTCTCCTGAATACCTGAAGTATTTGCAAGGTTTTGTAGATGGTATTAATAAGTACGCAGAAACCAGTCCTGATGAGATTCTTAGGAAGGGGTTGTTCCCGATTGACAACAAAGATGTGCTGCAAGCCAACACGCTAACGCTGGTTTTACTTACTAGTGTTTATGTTGAAATTCAGCAGGTATTTACTCGGTCTATTTCGCTGTTTGAGAAAAGCATGCTCTATGAAGGCAATTTGCCTGATGGCTCAAATGCTTTCGCTTTTAATCAGAATAAAACTACCGATGGACATACCTATTTGGCCATTAACTCGCATCAGCCGTTAGAAGGTTTGTTCTCTTGGTATGAAGCGCATTTGGTAAGCGAAGAAGGGATGAACATTCTTGGCGGAACTTTCCCAGGAGGCGCAAATGCTTTTCTAGGCGTAAATGAAAAGCTGGGCTGGGCGGCAACGCTAAATCACCCAGATTTATGCGATGTGTATAAACTAGAAATGCACCCGAAAAAGAAACTCCTTTACAAGTTTGATGATGGCTACGAAAAGCTTGAAGTGGTAAAGGCTACGGTTAAGGTGAAACTGGGAGCAATTCGGTTACCCGTAACCAAGAAATTCTACAGAAGTAAGCACGGAATTGTAATTAAAAACAAGGATGGATACTATGCTCTCAGGTTTCCTGCAAACCTAGATATTGCTGGTTCTGAGCAGTTATATTGGATGAATAAAGCCCAGAACTTTGAGCAGTTTAACAAGGTTTTGGCCACTGGTCATTTTGCAGGAACAAATAATGTTTATGCCGATGGCGAAGGGAACATTCAGTACGTAAGTCTTGGTCAATTTCCGTACAGAGACCCAAACTACGATTGGAAATCGGTGCTTCCTGGGAACACATCCAAGACTCTTTGGGAACCTAAATTTCATCCATTTTCAGATTTGGTGCGTTACCATAACCCAAATTCAGGATTCGTTTTTAATACTAATGGAACACCGTTTTACGCCACTTCGGAGGATGAGAATATTAGCCAATCTTCGGTTAATAAAACGTTTGGTTATCAAGACATTACCAAGCTAAATAACCGCACAATACGCTCTAGAGATTTGATTGCTAGCTACGATAAGGTAAGCTGGGAAGATTTTAAAACCATTAAGTATGATCAGGGCTTCAATAAGAATTTAGAGACATTCAACGTAAACAACATGTCTTTGATTGATGGTTTGAGTGCCGATAAATATCCAGACCTGAAAGAAGCAATAGATGTGATTAATTCTTGGGACCACACTGCCGATGTTGATGACGAGAGTGCGGCCTTAATCATATTTATGTTTAATAAGCTCACCGAGATTATCATGTCAAATGGCATGCAGTATGAGTCTAATTCTTTTACAGAAGAAGAGTATGTTGATGCGCTTCGTGGAGCCGTAAAACACATGAAAAAGCACTTTGGTACACTAAGAATTAGGTTGGGAGATGTGCAAAAGCATGTTCGTGGAGATAAAGAATTACCAATGGGCGGAGCGCCAGATGTGTTGGCGGCTATTATGAGTAAACCTCACGAAAAGGGAAAGCTTAAAACGGTAGTTGGCGAGTCTTACATTATGCTGGTAGATTTTGATGAAAACGGAACTCCCAAGATTGAAACCGTGAATGCATTTGGTGCTTCAAACAAGCCAGAAAGCCCGCATTATAACGACCAAATGGAGTTATGGACGCAGCAGAAAACCAAGCCTATGACGTTAAATAGAGAAGAGGTTTATAAAGACGCTGAGAAAATTTATAACCCAAAGTAAATCTTAACCAAGCAGCAAGTGGAAAGCATCTTCCGCTTGCTGTTTTTGGTCTAATGGAGTTTCAATTATCCATTGGCAATCCATTCCAAAATCTTGAGTTTTAATAACCCAATTGTTCTGGCGTATTAAACGCTCAACATCACCAATTTTTGAATGTGCAAACTGAATTGAAACAGTTGCCATGGGAATTTTGGTTACAATTTTGGCTTGCTCTAAAGCATCTTTCGTAGCTTCTTTATAGGCGTTAATTAAGCCAGAAACACCAAGTTTTGTACCTCCAAAATAACGGACTACTACAACAAACGTGTTAGTTACCTCCTTGCTTTTTATCTGATTGAGAATTGGTAATCCGGCAGAGCCGTTTGGTTCGCCATCATCATTAGCTCGGTACGTTGCACCATCTGCGCCTAACTGGTAGGCGTAGCAAAAATGCCTAGCCGATGGATGAATTGCTTTGACCTCTTCAAGTCGAAGTTTGACTTCATCAGCAGTTGAAACAGAAAACGCATAGCCATGAAACTTTGAGCCTCGGTCTTTAAAAAGGCTTTCTGTTGGCTGGTTTATGGTCTTAAACTCTTGCACGAGGCGCAAAGGTAGTTGTTCGCAGAATGCTGAATTCTAGCTAGCGGCTGGCAAGAATTAACTTGTAAGGAAACGGTTAGTCTTTGAGTTTATCTAACCAAAGCCCAGTTTCGAAAACAACACCAATTTTTAGATTGGCATATCTAGGGTTTTGTTCTTGTTGACCAAACAGCCCACTGAGGTATGCATTGGTGTGTACGGTTGGCGTAAGGCCAAAGCTTATTCCGATGTATGGCTTTAGAATTAACTCCGGAGAAATCATCCATTTGTAAGCGAATTCTATACCCAGTTCAGCCTGATTCTCTTTACTCCAACCATCTAAAATTGGTTCTGTGGTTGCTTGCGGAGCGTAGATGGCTCCATTGGTTTGGTTAACTGCGCTGGCGGTTCCGTTGTATTTGTAAACCCAAGTGTACTGAAACGTTTGAGCCAGATGAAATTTCTTAGAAAGTTCAATCAGTGTTTTGTAGTAGAACCCTACATAATGCATTGCAGCCTTTTCGGTAACGTCAAGCGCATCTCCAGTTCCAATTTCTTCGGCAACATATTCTAATTTGAATTGTCGAATGGCATAATCGAACCCAGCCGAAAACGCAAGTTTGTGGTAAGCTCTTATCCTAATTCCTCCGCCACCATCAAATCCAACTCCACCAAAAGCACGGTCAAATGCACCAGCAATGGTTGGTGGCATAAGCATGTGGTTGTAGTTAAATGCCGAATGAACCTCTATCCCCAGTTTTGGTCCCCAGCGGTGTAGGTCCTTAATTTCTTGGGTGACTTTAGTTCTCGATTTTTCGGGCTCGTAATAATCTTCATCCTGCGCTAAAGCGGATGAAACGAAAAATGAAAAAATGAAAAGGCAGAAAGCTGTTCTCACGAAATCAAAAATACCCATCCAAATTTAGTTGCAGCCATTAAGCCCCAAGGAAACTTCCTCCGCAAACTCTTAGCACCTGTCCGTTAACTGAAGCCGACCCAGGATGAGTAAGAAAAGCCATTGCTTCAGCAATATCTTCAGGTTTTCCAGCTTGGACAAGGCTCGTTAATCGCTCAGCGAATATGCGTGTCATCAATGGCATAGTCTTCACCATATCCGTTTCAATGTAGCCGGGCGCTATGGCGTTAATCGTTATGCCCTTTGCTTTCAATTCCTTCGACTTTGAAGCAGAATATCCAATCAAAGCGGCCTTAGTAGCCGTGTAGTTGGTTTGTCCAAAGTTGCCTGCAATTCCAGAGATTGAAGATGTGCTAATGATTCTTCCACCTTCAGGAATTAGACCCATTGCCAACGCATCTTCTGTAAGGTTGATAACAGCGGTCAGGTTTATGGCAATCAGATTATCCCAATAATGCTCGGGCATATTCTTGAGTGTTTTATCGCGGGTAATTCCAGCGTTGTTCACCAACACATCAATTCGTCCATGCTTTTCCTTAATTGATTCTAGGAGCGATTTACGCGCAACCTCATCGGTTAAATCTGCACCCATGAAGGTGATGTTTGAATTAAGGAGGGAAGAGGCTCGTTCTTCCATCTGCGGAATATCTGCAATGATAACCGTGGCACCTTCAGCAGCCAATCGCTTAACGGTTGCAGAACCAATCCCACCAGCACCGCCAGTAACCACGCATATTTTTTCGGATAATTCTCTTCCAGATTGCACCGCATCATTCAAATTCAATGCTTGTGCCGAAACAAATGCAGACCGTCCAGAAGTGAAGAATTCTTGAGGAGTTGTGTAGTTCTTCAAATCAACATTTGGAGGAAGTTTCAGCAAGTTCACCGTAGTTCCTCTGCCGCCAACTTCTTTGGCCAGTGAACGCGAAATACCTTCCAACGCACGTTGGTAAGTGGAGTGGTTAACGTCTTGCAAAAGTTCAGGTTGAACCGAATATAGAAGCACTTTCCCGTTCGCCTTGATGTTTTTGACGCCTGCTTGCAATTCATTGAAAACTCGTTTCAGCCCAGCTTCATCTTTTACCTCTCGTCCGTCAACAACCAGCGCATTTTCAGCCGTTTTGGTGCCATCTTTCCATGGTCCGTACGTTTTATTCAACTGCGTTGGAGGCGGAAAACCGAGTAGGGATAGAATCTTTTCTTTCATGCCGCAATTTTAAGCATTACGTCATTGCGAGCGAAGAATGAGCGCGGCAATCTAGTTACTGAGATTGCTTCGTTCCTCACAATGACGTATTGCCATGCGCCAACATTTCCGATAACTCAAAAGTCTTCGGACAATCCGACATCTTAAATCCTTTTTATCTGACAGAATTTCCGCTAAATGCTTGATTTTCAGTAATGGAGAAGCTTTTGATATAAGGCAGGTCGGACTAAAACCAGACTGAAATGAACTTCAATAACTATACAATAAAGTCGCAAGAAGCATTGCAATCCGCAACGCAAGAAGCGATGACAAACGGCCAACAAGCGATTGAAACTGGACATATATTAAAAGGTATTCTGAGCGTAGATGAAAACGTTACGCCATTCCTCCTTAAAAAGGTTGGAGTAAACGTAGATGCGTTTCAATCTGCCGTAGAAAGCCAAGTGAAAAGCTACCCTAAGATTGATGGCGGACAACCTTATTTGTCTAATAAGGCAACGCAGGTCTTAGGCAAGGCAACCAATTATTTGAAAGAGTTTGGAGACGAATATGTTTCCATTGAACACATGCTTTTGGCTTTACTTGGAGCTGGAGATACCATCTCGCAGCTGATGAAAGACAGCGGAGTTTCTGAGAAGCAACTCAAGACCGCCATCACCGAATTGCGTAAAGGTTCAACGGTTAATAGCCAAACAGCAGAGGACACATACAACGCTTTAGGCAAGTACGCACTCCATCTAAACGAACTAGCTAAAAACGGTAAGCTAGACCCCGTAATTGGTCGAGATGAGGAGATTAGACGAGTGCTTCAAATTCTATCGCGAAGAACTAAGAACAACCCGATTCTTATTGGAGAACCAGGTGTTGGTAAAACCGCTATTGCCGAAGGATTGGCCCATAGAATTATTAATGGAGACGTTCCAGAAAACCTGAAATCCAAGCAATTGTATTCGTTGGATATGGGCGCTTTGGTGGCAGGTGCTAAGTTTAAAGGCGAGTTTGAGGAGCGATTGAAATCTGTGGTGAAAGAGGTGATTTCTGCCGATGGCGAGATTGTACTTTTCATTGATGAGATACACACGCTTGTTGGAGCGGGTGGAGGAGAAGGCGCCATGGATGCGGCCAATATCCTAAAGCCAGCTTTGGCCCGGGGAGAACTGAAAGCCATTGGCGCAACCACGCTCAATGAGTACCAGAAATACTTTGAGAAAGACAAGGCGCTGGAAAGACGTTTCCAAAAGGTAATGGTGGATGAGCCGGATACGGCTGATGCGGTTTCCATTCTTCGAGGGTTAAAAGAGAAGTATGAGACGCACCATAAGGTCCGCATTAAAGACGAGGCAATCATCTCAGCCGTAGAGCTTTCGCAACGGTACATTAACGATAGGTTTTTACCAGATAAGGCCATTGACTTGATTGACGAAGCGGCTTCTAAACTTCGATTGGAAATCAACTCTTCGCCAGAAGAATTGGAAGCATTGGATCGCAAGATTCGTCAGTTGGAGATTGAGCGAGAGGCCATTAAACGAGAGAAAGACAAGGCTAAGTTGGATAATCTAGCTTCGCAATTGGCTGAGCTAGGTGAGGAGCGCGATTCTTTAAAAGCCAAGTGGCAGAACGAGAAAGATATCGTTGAAGGCATTCAGCAAGCCAAGGAAAGCATTGAGCAATTCAAGCTAGAAGCAGAACAGGCAGAACGCGCTGGAGATTTCGGGAAAGTAGCTGAGTTACGTTACGGGAAAATCCAAGAAGCAGAAGCTAAACTGGAAGACGGCAAGAAGGAATTGGCTGAATTGCAATCCAATTCTCCACTCATAAAAGAGGAAGTAGATTCGGAAGATATCGCTGGTGTGGTTTCTCGTTGGACGGGAATTCCTATCAATAAAATGCTGGAAAGCGACCGTGAGAAACTGCTTCGCTTAGAGGATGAACTACACACTAGAGTGGTGGGGCAAGACGAAGCGATTTCGGCCATTTCGGATGCGGTGCGTAGGAGCAGAGCAGGCTTGCAAGATGAGAAACGGCCTATTGGTTCGTTCATCTTTTTAGGAACAACGGGTGTGGGTAAAACCGAACTCGCCAAAGCCTTGGCAGACTACCTTTTCAATAACGAAAATGCCATGACGCGGATTGATATGAGCGAATATCAAGAACGCCATGCGGTAAGCCGCTTGGTGGGAGCGCCTCCTGGATATGTGGGTTATGATGAAGGCGGACAGTTAACCGAAGCGGTTCGTAGAAAACCGTACTCAATTGTATTGCTGGATGAGATTGAAAAAGCACATCCTGATGTGTTCAATATCTTATTGCAAGTGCTGGATGATGGCCGTCTCACAGACAACAAAGGCCGCGTGGTTAACTTCAAGAACACCATCATCATTATGACGTCCAATCTTGGTTCGCATTTGATACAAGAGAAGATGGAGGACATTACCGATGCCAATAGAGATGACGTGCTTTCATCAACCAGAAACGAACTGTTTGAGTTGCTGAAGAAAACGCTCCGACCAGAGTTTTTGAACCGTATTGACGACATCATCATGTTTACGCCTCTTACCAGAACGGATGTGGCCAGCATTGCAAAACTCCAGCTTCAGTTGTTGGCTAAACAGCTAGAGAAGAATAGTATTGAGTTCAGCTTTACGGATGAATGTGTGGATTGGATTGCGCAGCTTGGCTACGACCCTCAGTTTGGAGCCCGACCATTGAAGCGTGTAATACAACGCGAAGTGTTGAACGAACTCTCTAAGCAGATTCTTGCTGGAAAAGTGAATAAAGACAGCGCCATTGTGCTCGATTGCTTTGATAAGCAGATTGTGTTTAGAAACCAGGAGAAGTTAGCGACTAGCGAATAGTGACGGGCGCCAAGTTGACCGGTGCTTTGGACAAGTTTAGACCTACTAGGAGTCAAAAACCTAGTAGGTCTTTTTATTCAAACCATCTTACAGTCCAAAACATATCTTAGCCGAATGTCGGTTGCACGAATAGCCAATTTTATGGCTCTAGCGAGTATAAAATTGTTCGCACGAACCTTTTACAAGGTGGAGAATAAGTGGCTGCACGAAAGTGATGGGAATCCGTGGGGTGGTTTAAAGCTCTTAGTGTTCTTAAATCACACAAGTTTGTTTGAGCCTCTGTATTTAGGCGCTGCACCTTGGAGTATGATTTGGCAGATTGCGGGTAGAATTATCGCTCCTGGAGCTTCGGTAACTATGGATAGACCAATAGCCGGCTGGTTGCTTAAATATATTGCTCCTAAGATGATTCCCATATCGCGAGAGCGAGACGAAACATGGAACAACTTTTTAGATGCTATTGAGCCAGAGTCGATCGTAATTATTGCTCCAGAAGGGAGAATGATGCGTGAAAACGGACTGGATAAACACGGTAAGCCGATGTCGGTTCGTGGTGGAGTGGCAGATATTTTAGAGGTGTTGCCAGATGGCGAAATGGTCTTGCTCTATAGTGGCGGTTTGCATCATGTGCAGCAGCCCGGGCAAGGATTGCCAAAGCTTTTTAAACGGATACAGATGCGTACAGAACGCATAAATATTCAGGAGTATGTGCGGCAAATGAAAAGCGTGCCGAATACGCCTTTTAAAAAGGCCGTTACTTCTGATATGGAAGAGCGGATGAAACGGAATGTGCCGAGCCTCTAGAGAAATGCAATGAACTGGCTCGCAACCTGTAGTGTTGTAGGTTATCGTGAGTAAAAGGAAAAAACTACCTGAATTGCTAGTTGGTCGGTTATTTCCTAAACGACATTAACCACGCAATGGCATCTTCTTCAGAATTAAACATTTGCATAGGAACCTTAGGCGGAAAAAGGTGGTTAATGGCAAACCCAATTGAGCGTACCATTAACGATGTTTCCTTTACTGCGGATGCCAAAGCAAATCGGTGAAGGTTATTGCCAATAAACTTACGTTCTACGTGGCCTAGGCTTTTCATATTGCTGTTATCGGAGAAAAACGGTCGTGGTTTTCCGTCAGAAACTTCTACCAACACTTCCAGCATTTCTTTAAGCTGAGAAAGGCTGATGGTGGAAAGACTCGGGCAAGCTTTAAATCTGAGAATACCGTCTTCAGATAGTTCTATAATTCCAAAATCTAGTTCCCGTTTCATCAATTCCGCTAGTACGTAAATCTAGCAATCAGAAGTTTGGTTTAAACGTCATCAACCACCAACTTGTAAGTTGGGTCTTCTAGGATGTTTACGTCAATAATCTTCTCTGCGTTTTTAAGCAGCTTAATACAATCTGGGCTAAGGTGTTTTAAATGCACCTTTTTACCGGCATTTAAGTAGCGCTCAGATAATTTGTTCAGCGCCTCTATAGCCGACATATCTACCACGCGGCTTTCCTTAAAGTCGATAATTACTTCCTCAGGATCGTTCTTAACGTCAAACTTCTCGTTGAATACCGTTACCGAACCAAAGAAAAGCGGTCCGTAGATTTCGTAATGCTTCACATCATTTTCATCTACGTATTTTCTAGCACGAATACGCTGCGCGTTGTCCCATGCAAATACGAGTGCCGAAATGATTACTCCAACCAATACAGCCAATGCCAAGTTGTGTACAACGGCCGTAACCAACGTTACCAATACCATAACAATAATGTCTGATTTTGGCATACGCCTGATGGTTCTAAAACTTGCCCATTCAAACGTTCCAATAGATACCATAATCATCAAACCAGTAAGCGCGGCCATCGGTACCTTCTCGATTAAACCAGCGCCAAACATGATAAAAACAAGCAGCATTACTGAGGCCACAATTCCAGAAAGTCGTGCTCTGGCGCCAGAAGAAATGTTAATCAAACTCTGACCAATCATGGCGCAACCACCCATTCCTGAGAATATCCCCGAAAGAATATTTGCTGTTCCTTGTGCAATGGCTTCTTTATTTCCGCGCCCACGGGTTTGTGTAATCTCGTCAATGATGTTCAGCGTTAAAAGGCTTTCAATCAAACCAACACCAGCCATAATTCCTGCGTAAGGAAGAATGAGCACGAGCGTTTCCATCGTTAACGGAACATTTGGAAGATGAAAAGGAGGGAAGCCACCTTTAATAGAGGCAATGTCTCCAACCGTTCTGGTGTCAATATCTAACCCAACCACCAAGCCAAAAATGGCAAGAATGGCTACCAAAGAAGAAGGAATAGCCTTGCTGATTTTTGGCAATCCCCAAATGATAAACATGGTGGCGCCTACCAATCCAAGCAAGATGTAGAGTTCAGAACCCATCAACCAATTGCCATCCATGTCTTTAAATTGGTCTAGCTGAGACATGAAAATGATGATGGCCAATCCGTTTACAAACCCAAAAATTACTGGGTGAGGAACCAAGCGCATAAGCTTTCCAAGTTTCATAAAACCTGCAGCCATCTGAATAATTCCTGCAAGAACTACGGTAGCAAAAACGTACTCAACTCCGTGAGATTTTGCCAATGTTACAAGTACAACGGCAACTGCTCCAGTAGCTCCAGAAATCATTCCTGGTCGTCCGCCAAAAATGGAAGTAACCAATCCCATCATAAAAGCGGCATACAATCCCGTAAGCGGAGAAAGTCCAGCAATCAAAGCAAAAGCAACCGCCTCTGGCACCAATGCCAATGCAACGGTTAATCCAGAAAGGATTTCATTCTTGTAATCTACCTTTTGAGTAAGGTCAAATAAATTGAGGTACTTTTTCATGCTTAGAAAATGCTTTTCTGGCCAATTTTGAAATGGCGCGCAAAAGTACTGCTCCTTTTGTCGATGGCAATGCAGAAATAGGGTTGATTTAGAAATATTAGACTAACGTTTCTTTGAGTTGCCTTCGTAGCTTTGCATCTCAATTATTACTTTATGAAAAAGCTAGGAGTCCTTTCGTTTATTGTTGTCTTTTCGGTTGCTTGTTCAACGGTTCCAATAACGGGTAGAAAGCAGATGAATTTGTTGCCAGAAAGTCAAATGATGGGAATGGCAGTAACGAGTTATAATCAGTTTTTGAGCTCAAATCAGATGGTGCCAGCAACGGATGCTAGAGCTAAACAAGTAAAGGAAATTGGCGAAAAAATAGCTGCAGCTGCCACCAAGTATTTGCGAATAAAAGGTGCCTCAGATAGGGTTGCTGGGTTTAGATGGAGTTTTAATGTGGCGCAAAGCAATGAGGTGAACGCTTGGTGCATGCCTGGCGGAAAAGTGGTTTTTTACACTGGAATTTTGCCCATTTGCGAAGATGCCGATGGAATAGCGGTGGTAATGGGCCACGAAGTTGCGCATGCTATAGCACGGCACGGGAATGAGCGTATGAGCCAAGGTTTGATTGTACAAGGAGGTGGAATGGCTTTGGATTTTGCCACTGCATACGCCAATCAACCAGAACAAACGCGGTCGTTGTTTCAGCAGGCTTATGGAATAGGGACTACAGTAGGAGCAGTTCTTCCTTTCTCGCGTTTGCACGAAAGCGAAGCCGATGAAATGGGGCTCATTTTTACCGCCATGGCTGGTTATGACCCAGCAGCGGCTGTACCTTTTTGGAAACGCATGTCGCAGTTAGGCGGGCAGCGACCACCAGAATTCTTGAGCACACATCCAGACCCGGATAAAAGAAGTGCCAAACTCGCAGAACAGGTGAGAGTGGCAAGAGCGTACGGAATAAAGTATGGCTCTAACTAGTCTGGTTTTACAAGAACCAACTTTTTGGTGTAGCGATGGTCTTCTGTAACAACGGTGAGTAAAAACACGCCTTGTAGTTTGTCCGGAATATTCAGATTGAGTTTGTGAGTGCCTGATTGTAGTTCAGAATTGTACAAGCTAAACTTTGTCTGGCCATTTAAATCGCTCAGATAAACACCAGCTTTTTGGCGCCTGTTTAAGACAAAATTCACGTTGATTTCGTTGGTTGCTGGGTTTGGATATACGT
>JBMYXX010000050.1:0-13364 GCA_049608805.1 Flavobacteriales bacterium
CTTGGTGTTCAAGATGCCGTTTTGTTCGCATGGGAAAACAGCCAGAAATCTAAAACTGCCGCAATAAATGTAGAGCAGGCCAAAAAAGACGTTTGGATTCAGGCCGCCAGAGGCCTTCCAATAGTTAGGGGAGAGATTGGATTTAACAATTTCATTGACCTTCCAACAAGCATTATTCCTGCTGAGGCGTTTGGTGCGCCAGCAGGCTCACCAAATATTGAAGCAAGTTTCGGTCAGCCGTACACAATGGATGCTGGGGTAAATGTTGGACTTCAACTTTTTGATGGCTCATATATTATTGGAGTAAAAGGCGCTAAAGGTTTTCAGAAGCTAAGCCAAGACATGGAACGTATGACCAAAAACGAGGTCAAAACCATCATAGGGGAAGCATATTACACATCACAAATTGCTAAGGAAAATGTTCGACTGCTAAATGAGAACATTGCCAACATGCAAAAGACGATTGACGAAACTGGAGCCTTATACAAAGAAGGATTTGCCGAGGAAATGGACGTTGAGCAATTAGACCTCCTCATCAATCAGATTAAGAACCGGGCAAAGCAAGCTGAACGTCAACATCAAGCCACGCTAAATCTTCTCAAGTACAAAATGGGAATGTCTATTGACACGAAAATCACCTTGTCGGATGATTTGGAAACACTTTGGACCTTACAATCTAACGATGAGCTTATGGCTACAGAATTAGATTTGGAAAACAACCTTGCTTACGACCTAATCAAGCAAGACATAGTAATGCATGGTTATTTGGTTAAGCTTGAAGAGGCCAAATATTACCCTCGCTTAAACGCTTTCTTCGATTACAAGCAACAGGCATTCCGAGACAAATTTGACTTTTTCGATTTCAGCAAATCTTGGTATCCACAAACATTATGGGGAGTTAAATTAAGTGTACCTATTTGGGATAACCTTGGTGGTTTAGCCAGTATTAACAAGGCGAAACTGGAACAGCAAAAAATCAAAAACAAGCTGGCTGATACAGAGCAAGCTTTGAAACTTCAGGCCATTACCGCCAAAGACGATTTTAAATCTGCCTTGGAGCAATTACTTACTAGCCAAGAGAATATCAATCTCGCAACTCGAATCAAGGAAAAAACATTGATTAAGTACAATGAAGGTCTTTCTACAAGCATGGATTTAACAACTGCAGAAAATCAGCTAATTCAAGCACAAACAGAATACATCAACACACTTTTCATGGCTATGGATACAAAAATCCAAATGAAGGTGGTTTTAGAAAACAACTAATTAGAAACGCATTTACTATCCCAATAACTATGAGAACAAATATTTTAATTATCGCTGTACTTCTCGGACTTGTTTCCTGCGGAGGAGAGCCAACGTTAGAAGACAAAAAAGCGGCTTTAGATGCCAAGAAAGTTGAGCTAGGCAAGCTCCAGAACGAAATCAGCAAAATGGAAGAAGAGCTGATGGCTGCCGACTCTAGCCTTGTGGTTAAAAAAGAAGCAGGAATTCTTGTGGAAGTGAAAGAAATTACTCCGCAAAACTTCGAGCATTACTTTGAAATTAATGGTGGCGTTGAAGCCGTTGAACAAGCCAATGTAAGCCCGGAACAAGGCGGACAAATCAAGCAGATTCTGGTTAAAGAAGGAGACCGTGTTTCTGCTGGAGCCGTTCTTGCAAAACTCAACACAAGCGTTATTCAACGGAACATTGAAGAGCTTGATAATCAGATTACGCTTGCCCAAACCGTTTATGATCGTCAAGCGAGATTATGGGAGAAGAAAATTGGTTCTGAGATTGAATTTCTACAAGCTAAAAACAACTTGGATGCGTTGATTAAGAAGAGAGAAACGGCTGTAGCTCAAATGGCTATGAGCACCGTTCAAGCGCCATTTTCTGGAGTGGTTGATGTCTTACATCAAAAAGAAGGTGAACTAGCTGCTCCTGGCCAACCAATCCTTACGCTTGTTAATATGAATGAAATGAAAGTGAAAGCTGACGTTTCTGAGAACTACGTGCAAGCTGTAAAACCAAACGCAGAAGTTGATGTTGATTTCCCTTCTTTTGGAATGAGTACCACTGCAAGCATTCGTTCGGTTAGCAACATTATCAATCCGCTAAACAGAACATTCTCCATTGAGGTTAGAATTCCGAATACAGATGGTTCACTAAAACCTAACGGAATTGCAACCATCAAAATCAAGGATTTTACTGCCGATAGCGCTTTGGTTGTGCCTGCAATTAGCATTAGCAAAGACGCCAAAGGAGACTTCTTATTCGTGATAAACAAGGAAGAAGGAAAGCCTACAGCGGTTAAGCGTTACGTACAAACGGATAGAACAAGTAACGGTCAGACCATGGTTGTTGACGGGTTAAAAACTGGAGACCAAGTTGTGGTTGAGGGTTATAACGAAGTTGCCAACGGTGATTTAGTTCGGATTCAAGGATAAATGAAGTTTCGAGTTTACGGTTACGAGCCTCGAAAAGAGGCTTGAAACTAGCAACTCGCTACTTGCAACTCATACAAAATGAGCAACGAAACACAAGAAAATAAGGGCGTAACCAAAGAGTTTGGCTTATCGTCACTTTCGCTAAGGAACAGCACGAGTGTGCTTATCCTCACATTCCTCATTGTTTGTGGTGGAATTCTGGCCTATTCAACCATGCCGAAGGAGCTTTTCCCGGAGGTGGTTATGCCGCAGATTTACGTGAGAACGGTTTATCCGGGTAATTCTCCTGTTGATATTGAAAACCTGATTACGAGACAGCTTGAGAAGGAAATTAAGCCGCTAAAAGGCATCAATGAATTGACTTCAACTTCAGTTCAAGACAACTCAATAATTATTGTTGAGTTTAACACGGATGTTCCTGTTGAAGAAGCGTTACTTGATGTAAAAGACGCGGTAGATAAAGCCAAAAGCGACCTGCCAACAGACCTAGATATGGATCCAATTGTGATGGATGTGAACATGTCTGAAATGCCTGTTCTAAACATCAACCTTTCTGGAGATTATAGCGTTGATGATTTGAAGGAATATGCGGAGTTACTTCAGGATAAAATGGAGGTGATTTCAGAAGTTTCTTCTGTTGATCTTCGAGGTGCGCTCGAAAGAGAAATCAACATCAATGTTGACATCCACAAAATGGAGTTGGTTCAGGTAAGTTTCAACGACATAGAGAGCGCCATTGGCTACGAAAACATGAGTGTCTCTGGCGGTGATATTCTGATGGATGAAACCCGAAGAACTATCCGTGTTTCTGGTGAGTATTCTGACATGGACCAGATTGCCAACACTATCATCAAGGCGGAGTTTGGCAACATCATTTATCTACGAGACATTGCCACCGTAGAAGACGGATACAAGGAACGAAACAGTTATGCCCGATTAGGTGGAGATCCAGTAGTCTCGTTAGACATTGTAAAGAAATCTGGCGAGAACCTTTTGAATGCAACCGACCAAGTTTTTGCAATTCTTGATGAAGCCCAAAAGAACCGTTTCCCGTCTGACCTAAAAATCACCATTACAAACGACCAAAGTGATCAAGTTCGTGGGCAGTTATTGAACTTGGAAAACAGTATTTACTCTGGTGTTATTCTGGTTGTTCTCGTTCTCCTATTCTTCCTTGGTTTAAGAAATGCGCTGTTCGTAGGAATTGCCATTCCGCTCTCCATGCTATTGAGTTTTACCATTCTTGGTTCGATGGGCGTTACCATTAACATGATGGTACTTTTTGCCCTCATTCTAGCGCTAGGAATGTTGGTAGACAATGGCATTGTAACCATCGAAAACATATACCGATTGTACAGCAACGGAATGTCTAAAATTGATGCTGCTAAGTACGGAGTTGGCGAAATTGCCGTTCCAATTATCTCATCTACAGCTACCACTTTAGCGGCCTTTGCTCCTCTCCTATTTTGGGATAGCATTATGGGAGAATTCATGAAATTCTTGCCAATTACACTGATTGCAGTTCTTGGTTCTTCGCTTTTTGTTGGCTTGGTAATCAACCCAGTTTTTGCCGCTCTTTTCATGAAGAAAGAGGATGAATCAAAAGGAGTAAACTGGAAATCACTACTCATTACAATTGGTGTTGAAGTTGTTCTTAGCGTCCTTTCCTATTTAGGAGGATTCTTTAGCCTAGGAACAATCTTCGCAATTCTTGCCTTGCTTACGCTGATTAACGCGATTGCATTCCGCCCAGCGGCCAGTTGGTTCCAAAACAAATTCCTTGTTTGGTTGGAAGAGATTTATCTTAAAACACTTAGAGGTGCGTTAACAAGCTGGAAACCATTTGTGATTTTTGGCGGAACGGTTCTTCTGATGATGGCGTCTTTCATGCTTGTCGGAATCGTTGGTCCAAAAGTGGAATTCTTTCCTGCCAACGACCCAAAATACATCAACATTTTCGTTGAAACTGCTCCAGGAACTGACCTTGAAAAAACAAACCAAATTGTTCTTGACATTGAGGCTGAAGTACAAGAAATTATTGACCCGTACAGAGTTTCAGTCAACTCAGTGGTTACCAATATTGGAGAAGGTTCTAGCGACCCGATGGACGGCCCTGTTGCTGGCGAAACACCAAACAGAGCCAAGGTTACTATTTCGTTTAAAGAGTTTGTTGAGCGTGAGGGAATTTCTTCTTCAGACGTAATGAAAGCGTTGAGTAAAAACTTGACAAAACGTGCTGGAGTTATTACCAACGTTCAGAAAAACAACGAAGGACCTCCCGTTGGAAAACCGATTAACATTGAAGTTAGCGGTGAGAATTTTGAAGAGCTTATTGCCATTACCGAAAAGCTAAAAGCTGAGGTTGCCGCAAAGGAAATCCCTGGTGTTGAAGGGCTTAAACTCGACTTGGAAACAGGTAAACCTGAGATTCTTGTAAACGTGGATAGAGCGCGCGCTAGAATGTTCGGATTGAGCACAGCTCAAATTGGTGGAACATTGAGAACTGCGCTTTTCGGAAAGGAAATTAGCAAGTTTAAAGATGGTGAAGATGAATATCCAATCATGCTTAAGCTGAAGGATGACTATCGTTACGATGTAAGCTCGCTTTTAAACCAGCGCATCACCTTCCGCGATATGACTACGGGAAAAATCAAGCAAATTCCTATTTCTTCTGTTGCAGACATCTCATTTACAAGTTCTTACGGAGCCGTTAAACGAAGAGATCAGGATAGAACAATTACCATTTGGTCTAACGTGATTGAAGGCTACAACGCAACTGAAATCAACGCTCAAATCCAAGAGGAATTTGGCAACTATTCTATGCCAGAAGGTTACTCGTTGAGATTTACTGGAGAAAGTGCGGAACAAGAAAAAGCAGCAGCTTTCCTTGGCAAGGCATTTATGGTAGCCATCGCGCTAATCGTGTTAATCCTCGTTTCCCAGTTCAACTCAGGCATTAAACCGCTAATTATTGTTGGTTCGGTTGCTTTCAGTACCATTGGCGTATTCTTGGGAATTATCGCAACTGGCGCTACCATTTCTGTAATTATGACAGGAATTGGAATCGTTTCGCTGGCAGGAATTGTAGTTAACAACGCCATTGTTCTCATCGATTATATCGACCTAACGAGAGCAAGAAGACGAGAAGAACTAGGCATGCCAGAAGGCAGTACTCTCCCACTCGACCAAGCAATTGACTGTATTGTAGAAGGTGGAAAAACGCGTCTGCGTCCAGTATTGCTAACAGCAATTACAACCGTACTTGGCTTATTGCCACTTGCTACTGGAATGAACATCAATTTCTACACGCTTCTTAGCGAGTTGAACCCTGATATTTATTTCGGTGGAGATAACGTAGCATTCTGGGGCCCAATGGCTTGGACGGTTATTTACGGTCTTTCCTTCGCTACATTCCTAACGCTTGTGGTTGTACCAGTTATGTACTTGTTGGTAGAGCGCGTTAACATTTTCATGGCAAAGCCAGAATTGCCAGAACAGCCGGCAGCCGAGTAATGAGTTCGCTGGTTTACGAAAACGAAGAGCAAAAATGGGCCATTATAAAAATGGCCATCGAGCAGAGCATGCCTGCAAACAGGATTTTCGGTGTCAAAATTTTAGACATCCGAGAAGGGTTTGCAAAGGTGCATGTTCCGTTTAAAGACGATTTTGTGGGCGATTTCATTCACGGATTATGGCATGGCGGAATTATTGCCAGCATTGCAGATTCTGCAGCAGGAATTGCCGCCTCTACCATTCTTACAGATGCTCGCGACAAGCTCAACACCATCGACTTAAGAATTGACTACTTGAAAGGAGCTATTAAGGAAGACTTGTATGCCGAAGCCGAATTATTGAAAGTTGGCAAGCGCATCATCAAAGTAGATGTAAAACTCTACCAAGAAACGAAAGGCACCGTGGCTATTGCCCGTGGTGCTTTTAGTTTGTTGAAATTTGAGGAATAAAATTTTCGTTTAACGACCAAACCGAGTTATGGTAAATGCGTAGAAAAATGCATGAGCCTCACTCTTACACAATCCCCTCCTGTTGGCCAGTCAAGTACTAAAACTTGGCTAAAAGACGCTTGGCATTCAGTTTCACTCCTGGGTGTTTCTGATGAACAAGGGCCACACCTTTCACGGAAAATTGAACTTACCAATCAGTTAGCAGCCATCGTCTTTTCGATTCTTGCTTTTATGACTGCTGGCTTCTTGGCAACAGACGCGCCACCTGCCACCATTAACTGGTTTGTGGTGTTGCTCATTACCATTTGGATGGTGCCCTTCCTCAATTTTTTGGAAAGCACAAAACTCTCGCGCCATATTCTGAGTACAGCACTTCCGCTATTCAGCATTTTGTTTGTAGGTCACATTCGTGCGCTTTATCCTGAAAGTGTGCACGAAGCCAGTTTCTACATACCAAGATATTTTCAGATTGGATTGAGCTTTTTACCGCTCATTTTGTTCAGTTTCAACGAGAAAAAACACTTGTTCGCTTCCTTCGGCATTAACGTTCTAATTCTTCTATTTTTCAACCAGATTATGGGTGTAATGAATGCAGGAATGGGCGTAGCCGAAAGCCCTGTAAAAGACCCATTTTTCATTAGTGTTTCTTCTGTTTTAGGGTTGATGGTTGTAAGTACGGGTTACTTCTTCCTCAGCAAAATGAACAGCAAATACGAACTCAGAATTGTTGACCTACTAAAACAAACTGAGCAGCAGAACGAAAGCATGCAAGCGGCCATCAACTACGCTAAGAACATTCAGCAAGTTGTCCTACCAAAACAGAATCTACTTGCCAAATTGCACGACAGAATGTTCGTGTTTTACAAGCCGCTCCATACCGTTTCTGGCGATTTCTACATGGTAGAAGAATCTAAAAACCATATCGTTTTCTCGGTTATAGATTGCACAGGTCATGGCGTACCTGGCGCTTTTATGAGCATTCTGGCAAGTTCTGCCATTCAAAGATCGCTTGATCTTGTTGGTCATGCAGAACCAAACATCGTTTTGGCAACGGCAAACAAAATGTTCCATGATGATTTAAGTCGAAGTGGCAACTCAGACATGCAAGATGGAATGGACATGGTTCTTTGCAGCTACCACAAGCAAACTGGCGAGTTGAAATTTGCCGGAGCCAACCTTTTCGTTCATGTAATTTCTAATGGCCAATTGACGGAATACCGCACAGATAAAGGCGGGATTTGCATGGGTTCGCCAGAAAGAATGTTTGCACAAAACGATTTAAAAATCCCTAAAGACAGCCTCGTTTATATTAGTTCTGATGGTTATTACGATCAGTTTGGTGGAGAGAAAAATAAGAAACTGGGCAGACGCGGATACAGAGAGCTTCTGCAGCGCATTGCTTCTTTGCCAATGAAAAATCAGCAAACAGAACTCGAAGAATTTCATGCCAATTGGCAGGGAGACACATTCCAAGTTGATGATGTTTGCCTTATCGGATTCAGAACTTGAACCCTTAAGTTTGTGGAAAGCACAAACTAATGTCTGAACCTAAAAAAGGCCGCGTAACAGGAATTGGCGGCATCTTCTTCAAAAGCCAAGATCCTAAATCGCAACGCGAATGGTATAACAAAAACTTAGGTTTGGTTACCAACGATTATGGCTCTCTATTTGAGTTTCGGCAAGGTGCTGCGCCAGACAAAGTTGGCTACTTACAATGGAGTCCGTTTGAAGAGAACACCAAGTATTTCAAGCCTTCGGAAAGAGAGTTTATGATTAATTACCGTGTAGAAAACATGGTAGAATTAGTTGAACAACTAAAAGCTGAAGGCGTTACTGTTTGCGATGAAATTGAGGAATTTGAGTACGGCAAATTCGTCCACATCATGGATCCCGAAGGAAACAAAATTGAACTTTGGGAACCTATTGATGAAAGCTTCACCAAAATGCATCCCGAAGGAACTACAACCAAGTAGTTAAACATCAAAAATTAGATTGAAAATTGACGTCAGCAATTATCATAACGCTTTGCGCCTTACTGTTAGTGTCGTATTTGTTTGCGCTAACATCTTCTAAAACCAAAATTCCTTCGGTTTTACTTCTACTTATTCTTGGCTACGGAATAAAACACGCAGCCGCCTTTCTTAATCTAGAATTACCAAATTTCGACCCCGTGTTGCCAATTATTGCAACCATAGGATTGGTGCTAATTGTACTAGAAGGTTCGCTAGAATTAAAGCTAAATCGAAGCAAAATTGGCTTGGTAACCAAGTCGTTTTTTGGGGCGCTATTTCCAATACTCATACTAAGCGGAACCATTGCCTACGCCTTCCATTATTTTGGCGGTTACGACCTCAGAAGTTGCGTTATCAACGCCATTCCTTTTTGCATTATCAGTAGTGCTATTGCAATTCCTAGCGCGGTTAACCTTCCCGATAGTGAGAAAGAATTTGTGATTTACGAGAGCAGCCTTTCGGACATTCTTGGTGTACTCATTTTCAACTTCGTGATGTACAACGAGGTGTATGACCAGCACACATTCGCAAACTTCGGATTACAAATTGTCTTGATTTTGCTCATTTCATTCGTAGCTACAATTGGGCTATCTATGTTGCTAGCGCGAATAAATCATCACGTCAAATTTGTACCGATTATTCTGTTGGTTGTATTGCTCTACACCGTGCTTAAAATCTACCATTTACCCGGATTAATCTTCATTCTCCTCTTCGGTTTATTCGTTGGTCATTTAGACAAGCTAAAGCGGATTGGCTGGATTGGGAAGTTAGTGTCCTACAACCCAGAAAAGGAAGTAGAACTGTTTACCGTTTTAACCATCGAAGGCACATTTCTTATTCGCTCATTGTTCTTCTTGGTGTTCGGCTATTTGCTTGACACGCAAGAACTACTCAATCCAACAACAGCCATTTGGGCCGTTTTTATGGTCGCGCTATTTATCATTGTCCGCGCATTGCAGTTAGCAATATCTCGTTTGCCCATAACTCCTCTCCTATTTGTTGCTCCGCGAGGGCTAATCACCATACTCCTTTTTCTTTATATCACGCCAGAAAACAGCATTGTAATCGCTAATAAATCATTGATTATTCAGGTAATTGTACTTACTGTTTTGGTGATGACCTTCGGGATGATGTTCAGCAATCAAGAACCTACTGAGGAGGAAGAAACAGAAGAACCAGATCAGCTAATAGACACGCATATGCATGCTGCTGGATTGGACGCTGCGCCTAACGAAACCAATGAAGAAGGCTAGAACCGTTGCTATAATTGGAGCCGGAATTGCTGGGTTGGCAGCTGCAATCAGACTTAGAAAACAAGGCTTTGATGTAACAGTTTTTGAAGCCAACGAAACGGTTGGTGGCAAAATGAGCGAAATTTTGGTTGACGGTTTTCGATTTGACCGTGGACCAACCGTTCTTACCAAACCAGAATACGTAGAAGAGCTTTTTGAATTGTGCGGAAAGTCTGCTTCAGATTATTGGAAACACCAAGCCGTTGACCCCATTTTCAAATATTTTTTTGAAGATGGAACAGTCATTAATTCATCTCGAAATCAAGAACAATTTGCAACAGAAGTTGCAGAGAAAACCGCTGATTCTAAAGAGTCCATTTTCAAGTTTTTGGATGATGTGGAAAAGACACATCAACTCACAGATGAAGTTTTTCTACAACGCTCGCTACATCAATTCAAAAACTACTTGGATTGGCCTACGGCAAGAGGCTTACTCAACTTCGGAAAAGTGGATGTTTTCCGATCGATGAATACGGCAAACAAAAAGCGTTTCTCAGACCAAAAAGTGGTTGATATTTTCAATCGTTATGCGAGCTATAATGGCTCAAATCCGTACTTAGCTCCCGCTACTTTGAATGTGATAGCACACTATGAAATCACACTGGGAACTTACTTTTCAGAAGGAGGAATTTGTTCCATTGCAAAAGCTCTTCAAAGTCTGGCGAAAGAAATCGGTGTTCAATTCCTGTTGAACTCGCCTGTTCAAGAAATCACGCTTAAAAATGGCGTTGCAAAAGGAGTTAGAACCAACAATCAAACGGAAGAGTTTGACTTAGTTATTAGCAATGTAGATGTGTACAACACCTACAAGCAACTACTACCAAATTTTAAGGCACCAAAGCGATACTTAGAACAGCCTCGTTCTAGTTCTGTCATCGTTTTTTATTGGGGTATGAACAGAGAATTTCCAGAACTAGGTTTGCACAACATGTTCCTGACGGATAATGCAAAAGAGGAATACCGTCATCTGTTCGAATTGAACAAGCCATTTGACGACCCGACTATTCACATGACCATCAGCAGTAAAATGAACTCGGAAGATGCTCCTGAAGGTTGTGAAAATTGGGCTGCTTTGATTTCAGTTCCGCACGATTCAGGTCAGAATTGGGATATGTGGGTTGCCGAAGCAAGAAAGAACGTGATTGCCAAACTCAATCGGATTCTAAAGACGGATATTGAACCTCACATTGTTGCAGAAGACGTGCTTGATCCTCGAAAAGTGAACGAAGAAACCAACGCGGCATTTGGAGCGGTTTTCGGGAATGCATCAAATAGCATGTTTAGCGCTTTTCTCCGCCATCCAAATTTCTCTCCTAAAATCAATAACCTGTTTTTCTGTGGAGGAACCGCACATCCAGGACCAGGAATTCCTTTATGCTTGCTTTCAGCCAAAATTGTGAGCAACCTTATTCAGGAAGAATTTAATCCTTCGGCTGAATGAAAACTTCATTTTGTCATGCTGACGAAGGAAGCATCTCATTGTTGCTAAAGAGATTCCTCACTCCGTTCGGAAAAGCAGTCCAGCTGCCCAATTGTTTTCCTGACGAAGGAAGGATCTCCGATTTGACCATAAAAACCGCTACCCTTCTCTAATACGCATGAGTCTGTCGGAACAATATACAGTGGTTATTTGCGGTGGCGGATTGGCAGGTCTTACGCTCTCGCTTCAACTCAAAAACGAGCACCCTTCCGCTTCAATTACAGTAATTGAAAAAACAACTCGTCCGTTACCAGAAGCCGCTCATAAAGTTGGAGAATCAACCGTTGAAATTGGCGCTCATTATTTGAGTTCTGTTCTTGGGTTGAAGGATTATTTGGAAGAGAAACATCTTCCGAAATTGGGTCTACGATATTTCTACGGTGATACTTCTAAACCGTTTGAAACGCGGCCAGAGCTCGGACCAAGCATGTTTTCTCCCGTTCCAACTTATCAGTTGGATAGAGGAATTCTTGAGAACGATCTGCGAGAAATGGCGCTGGAATCTGGAGTTGAGTTACTGGAAGGTGCATCGCTTAAAGGTGTCTCCATCAGCAATGGACGAGAATCAAATTCGGTAGCGTATCTGTTGAATAATGAAGAAAAAACCATTGAAGCGAATTGGGTCGTTGACGCCATGGGTCGCAGGCGCTACCTCCAATCCAAACTTGGATTAAAGAAGGAAAGTCCACATTCCGCAAGTTCTGTTTGGTTCAGAATGGATGGAGAAATTACGGTAGATGACCTCGTTCCTAAATCGAACAAAGAATGGCACCACCGAAATATTGAAGACCGCTACTACTCTACCAATCATTTGATGGGGATTGGATATTGGGTGTGGCTAATTCCGCTTTCGTCTGGCGCCACCAGTATTGGAATCGTCACACAAAATGACATTCATAATTTCTCTGCTTACTCTCGCAATTATGAGACGAGCTTAGAATGGCTGAAAAAGAACGAACCACAGTTAGCGGAACATCTAAAAGGAAAAGAACCACTCGATTTCCGAAAGATCAAGAATTACAGCTACGGTTCAGAACAACTGTTTTCTGAAGATGGTTGGTCGTGCGTTGGCGAAGCTGGTATTTTCTCGGACCCTTTTTACAGCCCAGGTTCCGACCTGATAGGCATAACCAATACGTTAACTGGAAATTTGATTCGCGAAGACATCAAGCAGCAATTGAGCATCGAAAAAGTAAATCAACTGAATGATTTCGTTCTCAAAACGATGTTTCCAGATCAGCTGAACTATTACATTGAAGGCTACTATACTTTCGGCAATACGCAAATAGCTTCATCCAAATTTTTGTGGGATACGCTCTATTATTGGCGGGTGTACGCACATGCTTTCATGACGGGAGTTTTTGAAGATTTCGATAAACTGAAAGTCTTTGAACTACATGTGGCCAAGTTCTCCAAACTGAATCAATCGATACAGAAGGAGTTCAAGCAATTGGCGGATAACCAAAAGAGCTTTGACCATTTTGAATATGTGGATCTGGCCAGAAAAGAACTCTTCATCGAAAGCGCCATTTCTCTACTCACAAATCCATCTGATTCAAACTTCGAATCGCATTTAAACGAACAATTCAAGTTCCTTTATGAACTCAAGAATTCGCTGCAAGCTGAACTGAACCAGACTAAGACAAACCGAACACCTTTTGCAGATTTCTTCGGAACGCTAAGCAGTAAGGCGAAATCCCAAAACAAGTACAATCGATTCGTTTCGAGGATTGGAAATGGGTCGTTTTTGTATTCTGTCAGAGACATCTATGTAAACTTGGTTGTTCGTGGAAAAGAGCGCGTTTACATGAGCAGCATGCTCCGTTTTCTATTTCCTGATTGAACTACATTTGCCCTCACCAATGGCCGTATCGAATTCAGACATAATTGCCAGTCTAACTGCTTATCTTAAGAAGCGATTCCTTGCTTCAGGCGTGGAGATTCAGCCCACAGATAAGTTTGCAGACATTGGCATCGATTCTATGACAGTTGTAGAGCTGGTCATGTTCATTGAAGAGGAATTCAGCATTGTCATTCCTGCAGATCAGCTTACTGGAGACAACTTAGCGACATTAGATTCTCTTACCGCTTGCGCGATGCAGAACCAAAAGGTTTGATGGAACTCGGTAAACTTTCCGGTTCCGATTATTTCCATCTGCTTATCGACAGAAAAATCAAAAACTTCG